>CAYMLF010000266.1:0-2705 GCA_964391275.1 uncultured Candidatus Bathyarchaeia archaeon | reverse complement strand
CTTGATGGGCTTGTTTCCTTGGTTTTGACTACCTCAATAGTTTGTCGTGTATGTCTTTTATTTAAGGGGTTGCTTAGTAGAAAAGATAATTGACTCGTAAAATAGCAATAACCCTGAACCAGCTTAGAGCTAATCGTACTTTTTCAGCTTAATCATTCTGCGAAAGCTCTTAAGGTCCTCAGAGATACCTTTAAGCAGGTTAACCTCATCCATCGTCTTTTTGAACTTCGCCAATTCATCATTGAAACGGTACACTGTATCATCAGACATTTTCCATAACTCCTTAAAGATAAGTTGTTGGAGGGCAGGTTGTTTGTTGGCTAACTCCTGCCAATCCGTAATCGAGGAGAAAGGAGAAGGCTTCGAAAACGGAAAAGTGTTTTTGGCATTTTTAGTATAGCCTTCAACCTAACTTGTCCTCCAACACACAAGACTTACGATTTATTATGTTATAAGGTTTATGAATCCAAAATAAGAATTACATCGAAAAAGAAGGAAAAAAAGCTTAACCTATGGTTAAAACGCCTTCAAGAACCCTAACTTCAGCGACATCAAGCTGTCTAGACAACCAAATCTTCAACAGTGAAGAAAGCTTTGGAAACTCGCCACTGTAAGAAACTACTTGATTGCCCTTTAAAGCATCTGCCTGAAAAACATGCTCAGCCTCCTTATATGTGAAAGACAAGGTTTGGGCTTGATGAGCTAACGCCTGAAAATCATCCCATTGTTTACACCTTAAAATCACAGAGGTTCCAGAGGGCATAACAGGAGCAAAAGCCGCAGAAGATGCGGGAAGTGAGGCAGAAACTGTTGATGCAGGTACAGGCGCTTGATTTTTAGCTTCCATAGTTGACGCTTGAACATTATTCTTCTGTTTTCCTACATAATCAAGCATGTTAGTGACTAAATTCTGTAAATTACCGATTTTCTCCTCAACGCGCTCGACCTTTTCAGTTAACTCTCCCGTTTCCCCCATCTGCTCAGTAACATTTCCAAGCTCACTAATCAAACGGTCGAGGTCCTTCTCATGCTCCTTCAAGACATTAACGATGAAGTCTAAAGCTTCTAAAGCTTCATCTTTTGATTGAGGTTTCTTCGACATTTATTCATCCCTGACTGATTGACTACTCAATTATTGCAGAGTATAAATAAACGTAGCGAATTCTCAAAACTTATCTTAAATCAATTGTTTCGTACGATATAAGACAGAATCAGATTCCGAATAAAAATACCTAAAGATCATGATTAAAAATTCATAAATACAGGGCTAAAACTAACGAGGTTTCCATACAAAACTTATTGCCTTGCTCTGACACGCCAAAACACATGGTGGATTGTTGTTTTCGGGTTTACATGGAGTGCATGTATATTTGATTTTTTTTCTATGTTCCTCTGATACAACAGCGACCGTTTTATCGTCTAAATCGATAAAAACCTCTTCCAGTTGAAGCGCACGATTTGGGCACAGCTTAACGCACTCTCCGCACCCATTGCATTTGGAATCATCAATAACAATGAAGTATTCGCCTGAACCATCACTGTACCCATAATAAGTGATAAAAACCGTTCACCTCAAGCTTTCTGTCCCTTATCATACAACGCTTTAGCCAACAATCCAGCGCCCAACGCTCCTGCAATCATAGGATCCAAGCCGCCATTTCGCCAATTCGGCATTGGCAAACATTTAATGCCCAAAATGGTTTCAATGCGTGATACGATGCCTATGTTTTTGGATTGCCCGCCTGTAACCACTAGTTCACGCTCTAGACCCACACGGTTAATTAAATTACTCATACGTACAGCCATCGCACGAGTGTAAGCAGCAAGCACTTTTTCCTTAGACCATCCTTTCCGTAAAAGCCCAACCGCCTCTGTTTTAGCAAAAGCCACACACGTGCAGCTTACTGGTGGTGGCTCCTCTTCCACTTTAAGAGACATATCCCCGATTTCTTCTATGGGAATTTGAAGTAGGTCAGCGAAGACCTCCATGCCTCTGCCTGTTCCAGCTGCACATTTATCGTTCATCAAAAAAGAAGTTACCCTGCCTGTTTCGTCGCAGCGTATAGCCTTTATGTCTTGTCCACCAACGTCTAAAACGGTGCGAACACTAGGTCCCCAAATGTAATTGGCGCCTTTAGCGTGACAGGCAATTTCGGTTATGGCTTTGTTTGCCATAGGTACGTTTACTCTGCCATACCCTGTGCCGACCACGTATTTTAGATCATCTTGTTTAAGACCCGTGTCTTCTAATGCCCAATCTAAAGCTTTTTTGGCGCTCTCTGGGCTGTTTGAGCCTGTTCTGGTTATGCCCCATGAATAGATTTCGCCGTTTACAAGTATAGCAGCTTTGGAGCCGACTGAGCCAACGTCTACACCTGCGGTAATGATGTCCTTGCTTGTCCATGTCTTATCTGGCATAATTCTATGGTATTCTTGCCAACGCCAATATGCGATGTCTTTAACAGTGCTTGGTTCCTTCATTTTACTTCACCTTTCCCTTACGTGCACCAATTAAAGCTGCACCTAAAGCTCCCGCAAACTCGGGTGCTTCAGGAATCAAAATGTCAACGCCTAATTTGCGTTTCAATGATGCCACAAAACCAACATCTTTTGCCACACCCCCAATCAAAACAACATCAGGGTTTACGCCCAAACGGTGAACCATTGAGGAGACACGGTCAGCCATAGCATCAAAAACTGCACGG
>CAYMLF010000265.1:0-2710 GCA_964391275.1 uncultured Candidatus Bathyarchaeia archaeon | reverse complement strand
CCTCTATAGGTTTCTGCAATGAGTTTCTAATATGCCCCAAATATGCTGGTGAGCCAATCTCGAAAGCACATTAATCTATCTGTGGGGCTTCCTTAAGCAGCAATCCACACAACGTCTGCACCGTGTAGCCGTTGTCCTGCAAGTACTGCATCTGCGCTTGGAATACTTCAGGCGAAACAGCCGTCTCCTCATCTGCCACGCTAATTTTGTGGTAATAGAGCACAGCCACGTTGCTGCCACCTGTCCCGTTGAGGTAAGCGGCAAAATCCTCCATGTCCACGCTATGGTAAACGTCGTAAGCGTTGATGTTGTAGCGGTCAAAAGTTGTCATGTTGCATTTGCCCTCGATTGTGCCTCTTGCAGCTAAGTAATACTGCGCTACCATTGCCTGAACTGTTGCGTTATCGCTTCCAGCGCCATACGGGTAAACCAGAATGTTTCCAGCGTAGCCTTTCAGCCGTAGTGCCTGTTGGCTGCCTTCAAGTTCCGCTTTCAGCGTTGCCTCATCCACCATAGACAGGTTCTTATGGGATACCGTGTGGCTCTCAATGTCATGCCCTCTCTGGGCTAAACTGGCAATTTCTTTCCAACTCATATAGTCGGGGTAACCAACGTAGGACGTCACGATTGCAAACGTTGCAGAGAAGCCATAACGTTCCAAGATTGGGGCTGCGTCAAGTTGGGATTTCCAGCCGTCATCAAAAACTATGCAAACTACCCGCTCGTCTGCCGCTGGCGTTGTAGGCGAGTAAATTTGGTTGGGGATTGGCGGTGCAAACAGGGCTGGGTAAGCAGCGATTAGAGCGGTGACTACTGAAAATGAGACTAAAACAAACAGCAGCGCCATTGTTCCTTTGTTTTTCACTGCTTCACCCCTCAAACAGTCTCCATCAAGGTGGCGTCTAATGTTATCAATCTATCGTTTCTCCACACGGAAAATAGCCCGATTAACAGCTGATTGGAGCATATTGTTTTTGCTTTAAGCTAAGGTTTTTATGGTGCATGTGAAATTATCTTCACTGCATTACTGTGGGGCTCTCGGCTAGCTTGGTCTAGGCTTGTAGACTTGGGCTCTATAGACTCCGGTTCAAATCCGGGGAGCCCCACCATCAAATTCAATTCTGAGCTTGATTATAATCCTAGAAAGATTGCTTTCTAGCTTTTGGCAGTACCTCTAAAATCTTATCGCTCAATGCTTTAGGGTTCTCTTTGAAGTAGTGCATAAGAAAAGTTTATTTGTTTCATTCAACATGTTGCATGTGTGATGTGACATGCGGGTGGTTCAAACAACTTTAACGGAAGCCGAACATAAGCTACTCGAAGAATATGCCAAGAAAAACTCCAAAACTATAAAAGAAGTCCTTCGCCAAGCAATCCGAAACACCGTAGAAGGCTGCGTTGACCCACATGACCCAATCTTCACCGAAACACCCAGTGCTAAGCAAACAGGAAAACGACAAAACGTCGCAGTAGACCACGACAAATACCTCTACAGTGAAAGTGCATGATTTTCGTCGACACAAGCGCTTGGTATGCCTTAGAAGTTGAAGATGAAATCAACCATGAAAAAGCCAGAAGTTTCCTATCCGAGTTAGCAACTGGACAGCATGGGGTTGTCATAACAACCGACTATGTTCTTGATGAAACCATGACTCTACTTAAGTCCAAAAAAGGGCTTCTTGTTGCTGCGTCATTTATTGATAAAATAAGGAAAAGCAAAAGTGTACGAGTCTTTTGGGTAAGCGAGAGCATATTTGATAAAGCACTTGGCATTTTCAAAAAGACAGCTGATTCACAATGGAGTTTCACGGACTGCACAAGTTTTGCTTTGATGAAAGATCTTGCAATAACAAAAGCCTTTACCCTTGATAACCACTTTAAACAGGCAGGCTTTCACAAACTACCCTGATTTTGGTTTAGGCTTGTGGGCTTGGGCTCTGCAGACTCAGTTTCAAATCTGGCAACCAACCAGACATTTGTTTGTTAGCGTTAATTTGGCTTTTTTGCAAGAGGAATATGGGGCTAATTTGGTAATAAATTTGAAAAATCGTTTAATAACATTTTCAAGTTAACGGTGCTTCAAGGAGACTGTGAGTGTATGAAGACAAAAAAAGTCAAGCAAATACACGCCTACAAGATAGACCTAAATCAGATAAACGGCACAGGTGAATTCTGTTGCCCCCAGTGCGGAGCAGAAATCTCTCCAGACGACTGCTCAGAAAAAATCTACTCGATTCTTGACATTGCCGTTGAACGGGATGGTTTAAGCGAAATAGTCGTCGGCTGCAACAAGTGCACAAGCCAAATTCACTTAACAGGCTTTTCATCCCTTCCAGAAAACGGGTTTTCCTAATCCAAAAAAAGAGCGCGCAAGTCACAAGCTAATTTGGCATGCGACAGGTAAAAGACAAAAAACTGCTTAAGCCAAAGAATTCTATTATGCCCTTCTTTTTTTAGCAGCAAGCAACCGATTGCACGTTAAGCTTAAAAGCTATAGTCATCAATTATTTGTTAGGAGGGCATAGAGAACATGGATTTTATTGCGATACTAATACAAATTGTAGTTGGAATAATAGTTATAGCGCCGATACTTTGGCTTGTCGGAAGAGCATTAGCAGGCAAAGACAAAGCAAAATTCACAGACGCTATCTGGATCGTTGTTCTGGGAACAATTATAGGCGCGATCGTCGGAGCCTTCGCGGGAACCTTG
>CAYMLF010000264.1:0-2726 GCA_964391275.1 uncultured Candidatus Bathyarchaeia archaeon | reverse complement strand
TCTGTAAAAACTCGTCAATTTCCGTTCTTTTGATTGATTCTGTTATAAAACGTTTTACTATAGACATTCCTATTCTCCCGGTTTCTCGTCTAAAACGATTTCAACGTGTGTTGTCGTGTTGTATTTTGGTGAGGCTCTGCCGTGTGCTCGTGGAGTGAAACGTTTAATTTTCATACCTTGATAGGCAGCGGCATGCATAATTCTTAGGCGGTCAACGTCTAAGCCTTTGTTTTCAGCGTTTGATTCTGCTGCTTCGATTACATGGAGGATTTGTTCCGATGCTTTAATCGGGTATCTTCCTGCAAAAGACCTAACTAAGCCATGCCTGTGACCAAGCTTCTTTTTGAATCTCGTGTAGGGGATGGCTTTTTTCTTTATCATTACATCACGTAAATATTCTTTAGCGGCACTAAGAGTCATGCCCCTTACAGCACGGCAAACTTCCCTTGCCGCTTTATGGGATACTTTAAGTTCTCTTCCGCTGGCTTTCGCTGTCTTTTCTGGATCTAAAGTTTCTTGAATTATGGAGTATCCCCATTTTGGCATTTCTATATCTCCGATGCGCAAACAAACACGTAAAAGCGATTTATATGGCTTTCCGTATCACAACTAAGATTTTACTCTTAACTAGCCAATTAGCGTCCCTGCGAGGGATCAATTCGAACGCGTGAGGTGTGTACAATCTTTGGATTGCGTTTAATCATTTATAGTTTGCTCATAAAACTCTGCTCACAATGTGAGTTAGGGCTTTTTCGAGTATTTAGGTAGGGCTAAATGAGTCAAAAACCTTTAGACAAATAGAGTTTAGCTGTTTTAAAAAATAAAAAGAAGAGAGAAAGGGGTAGTTTTCAGTTGACTATTTACTTGAACAGTCCGCCAAAGCGCTTCTCATTCTTACGTAAGAATGCACTTTCGACGCCTGTAACAACTGCCATAACTGAAACTGCGCCTTGCAGATCTTTATCAACACGTGCACCCCAAATGATCTTTGTATTCGGAGGCAACGAGCGTTTCATAATTTCAGCTGCACGGTTTACTTCAGTCAAAGTTAAGTCCTCTCCACCAGAGACGTGAATAAGCAAACCTTTTGCTTTGGTTACGTCTTCGATGTCAAGTAGACGGCCGTTTAGAGCTTTCTCTACTGCTTGCTCAATGCGTGTTTCACCTACGCCTTCGCCGAGACCAATTGAAGCTAAGCCTGAATCGGACATGATTGCTTTCAAGTCTGCATAGTCCATGTTGATTAAGCTGGCTGTGGTGATTGTTTCAGTTACACCTTTAATGAATTTGCCGACTGTAGTGTTAGCGACGCCTAAAGCTTCTCGGAATGGCAAGTTACCTGCTACTTTGACTAATCGGTTGTTGTCAATCACGACTACGGTATCGCACACGTCCTTTAGCCTGTTGAGACCTCTTTTAGCTGCAGCCATTCTTGCTGTTTCTACTTCGAATGGAAGAGTAACAACACCCACGATCAAAGGTGCTGTTGGGTTTCCAGCGCATTTTTTACGTAAAACATCTGCTAAGCCTACTATTGAACCGGTTCCTGTTCCTCCACCTAAACCTGCAACCATGAATATGATGTTTGATCGGGATAATTCATGGAGAACTTCGTTTTGGCTTTCGTAGAGGGCTTTTTCGCCTACTTCTGGGTATCCGCCGCTTCCAAGACCTCTTGTTAATTTTTCGCCGATTAGGATTCTTTTGTCTGCCTTAACAATCCTAAGGTGTGTTGCATCGGTGTTTACTGCTACGAGTTTGCCGCCTGCGATTCCTTTTTCTTTGACCCAGGTGATGACGTTGCATCCTGCTCCGCCTAGACCAACTGCTATGACTGATGGTGCTGCCATCCTTGCGTATTTTTCGATTTTTTCTTCTTGGGTTTCCACGTAGGGTGTTTCTACAAATTGGTAAGGATCTGCCGCTTGTGGTTGTTCTTCTGAATTGATTTTCATTTTTTCATATTCCTCATGTATTAAGAGTTACGATTTAATACAGTATGGATATTCATTTATATATAAGCATTACGCACCAACAATAACCATCCATAATTTGTATAACACAAATACAACACACAATCCTGATTAGTAATATACCTTATATACTACTTACATTAAAAAAAAAGCGGTAACCCCATCATGAAAAAACTCGAACTCATGAAAAAGTTCATGCAAAACTACGTCGGCAAAGGCATCCACCTAATCATAAAAGAAAAAAACGACACATTCCAAGTCCACACCATCGAAATCATGCAAAAAACCGACAACACCTGCCCAGTCAAAAACATCCCAATAGGCGAATACTTCATCCATCTATTAGCGATAAACCCACAGGGAAACGAAGCATCAATAGTCTGCAACTGGACCGACGCACTACTAAAAGACCTAATGGCAAGCTACAAAGACGCAAAAGACGCAGAAGCCTCACAAATCACAATGATAAGAGACCCGGTTTCAGACGATTCAAACAAATGGCTGCTAACTTGGAGTGCACCGTTTGAAGAAGAAAAAGAGGACCCAATAGGCTACATCCGTTAAGCCTATCCCTAAAACACAAATCAATCACTCGCTACTTTTGAAAAGCTGCATGTGCAAGCACTTGTCCATGGACTTTTTTCAGGCAAAGCACAATTAGCATCATTTATGCTAAAGCCTTTTTTGTTGAAAAAACTCAAAGAAACCTGGCGCTTGCAATATTTGAAAAAAAGAAATGGGGTTTTAGGGTTT
>CAYMLF010000263.1:0-2751 GCA_964391275.1 uncultured Candidatus Bathyarchaeia archaeon | reverse complement strand
TAACGGAATTCTTTTCCGATGTTTGCTTTTACCCAACCCATGGTTGTGACAACGTTGCCGCTGCCTAAGCCTACAGGGTGACCATACTTTTCTTTCATGATTGGAATGGTTCTAACTGCAGTTCCCATGTCTGGAGCGAAAGCTGGGATGGCTGTGTCGATGAGTGGTTTTGTGATTCCACCTTTATCTGCAAGTGCGAGGGCTTCAACGATAACCTTCATTTTACCCTCAAGGGTGGTGTCTTTTGGATCATCTGCTAAGACAATTGACATTTTGATGCCGCTTTCTTTGAGGTTTTCTAACTCAGCATCGGTTACTCCCTTGTATACTGAGTTATAGAAGCATCGGTCTTGTAGACCCATCTTCTTTGCCATTGATGCTGCTGCCATACGTGTCTTTGGACTCATTGCGTCAAGCATAAGTGGAGCATCGCTGTGCTTTGATACGAAGTCAATATACTTCTCAAATGCTAGTTCGGTTGTGCCGACAATGTCAAAACCGAAAGGTACACCGGTGATGTCGCTTTGTGTTTGGCATGTGTTGATGATGTCTTCTGCAACTTTGGCGTCAAAAATGCCTTTATTTGCGTCTGAAACCATTTTTTGGCCAAGCCAAAAGATTGAGCCGATAAGGAAAGTTGGTAATTCCCCTGGTTGGCCGCCAACTTTTACTCTTCCGATTTCATAGATATTTTGGTTTGTTTTGAATTTTTGCATATGCCTCATCAGCCAGAGTTTACTTCTTCATTGCTTTCTTTGCAAGCTCTGGTGCTTCTTCTTTGTTTTTACCAAAGAGTGCACCGAATGCGTCTGCGTCTTCTTTTTTGACTGCTGCGCCGCCCATGATAATGGCGATTTTGCCTTTCAAGCCTGCTGCTTTTAGTGCTTCATCTAGTTTTGCTAGATTGTTCTTTGCTGGAACAGTGTTGACTGAAAGTGCAATGATGTCTGCGTTGTTTTCTTTTGCTTTGTCAACAAAAACTTGCGGGGCAACGCTTTTGCCGACGTCAACTGTTTTGAATCCTGCGCGTTTTAGGGATCGGCGGACTGCTTCTTTGGCTGTATCGTGCATGTCTGGTTCGATGTTGCCGATAACAACTGTGCCGAGTGGATTTTCTGGTTCTGGAGGCTCTTTTTCCATCATAGATTTAAGCCAAGACATATAAACACCTTTTTTGCGTTTTATACTCTGGGCTTTTTATACTCGAATTCCATATTTAAACTTTAACTCTATCATCTTAGCACCTGTTTAAATATGAAAAACGTTAACTTCGGGGAAACAAATGCTTAAAGATTCAGATAAGCGGCTAGTATTACTGGCTTCAATCTTCATCTTAGCCTTCACATATAGGATTATTTTGATGATGCGGGCAACTTACCCGTCAGGTGCAGACATAGGTTTACATAACAGCGTTATCTACTCCATCATCGGCTCAGGCAACGTTGACTTTTTTAACAACTTTTACCAGATGGGCGGCGGGTTATCGCTAACTTTTCCGGGTTACCACATTTTTGTTTCCCAAATAATGCTTATGTCAGGAATGCCTGAGTTTCTTGTACACGCAATAGTTGTTTCACTGGTCTCTTCAGTAATAGTTTTGATTTCTTACCTAATTACACGGAAGGTTTGGAAGGAGTCCGCCGCTTTAGTCGTCGCCTTCCTAGTAGCCATATCCCGTTTCGACATTGAAATGCTGCTTTGGGGAGGCTACCCAAACGTCATAACCCTGATGCTTATTCCCTTAACATTTTACTTGTTCATACAAAAAGACCGTTTTTCCCTCTTGCCCTTCTACGTGTCCACAGCAGTATTAACCGCCTCAATATTTCTAACTCACACGCTCAGCACAATAGTATTCGTAAGCATCACATTAACCATGATTATCTTAATCGTCGCCTTCGGCAAAAAAATCGGTGCCACACGCCGCTCAGCGTTAAGCTGGTTTTTGCCTCTTGTTTTTGGGGCAATCCTTGTTATGCCCTTTATAGTGGATGCAGTACCAGCGTATCTTGCAAATGATAGCGTATGGGATATTGACCAAGCAACGCTTTCCACAAGGATTCTTCCTGCAGAAATTATTCTGCCCCTGTTTGCCGTTATTCCACTTTACCTGTTGCTATCTAAAAAGTATCAGAAACGATGGTTTGCTGTTCCAACGTTGCTGTTGGTTTTGTGGTTGCTGGTGCCTTTAATCTTTACGCAAGGCTACCTGTATGGTTTTGTGATTGACTACAACCGCTTCCTATACTTTGTCCTCACGCCAGTTGTCATATTAATAGGCGTCTTCGTTGACCACGGTTCAGGCTTTTTTGCACGCGTCATCGACACTTACCGCACATTAACTGGTCAATTAAGTGGACCAAAACAAGCAACTCGCAGGCGACTGTCGAAACTTTCCGCTAAAATAAGCCGCAGTCTAACAAGGCAAAATATTTACGGCGGCTTCCTTGTTGGGTTCTTGCTGGTTTGCTTTGCAGCCATCCCCATTTTCATGACGCCCGAAAAAGGCATTGAAATACAAGAGTTCTACCAAGTAATGGATGACTCGCGTTTTGAGGCTATGCAGTGGATTAAAGAGAACACGGCGGAAAACGCAAGGTTTGTTTCTGATGATAATTATGGTTGGTGGTTTTCTGGGTTTGCGCAGCGTCCAACGATTAGTGCTGTTGACCCGCAGTATCTGGCGCTTTCCCGAGAGTTTAACGATTCACAGTTTGCCAGGTACCTGCTTGACACCAACTACCTGATAGA
>CAYMLF010000262.1:0-2758 GCA_964391275.1 uncultured Candidatus Bathyarchaeia archaeon | reverse complement strand
TTGTTGCTCTCAGCGGTAGACCTATCCCCTATAAATAGCAGGTTTGTTTTGTGCATGTTTAGGTTTCGCCTAAACCGTTCTGCCCTAAGACATTAGCTGATTTTTATTATCTCTGGAACCTTTCCAGCGGTACCCACCTGACCCTTATACAAAACCAGCACACCTTCAACGCCCCTAATGCTTAAACCCCGCTTAAACCCCGCCTGTATCGCCGCTTGGGCATCCTCACCCTTCACAACGTTGCCAACCGCCGTCGCCGCAACATCAGCCAACCCTGCTTCGCTACAGAAAACCGTTGCCGCCTCAGCATCGCCGAAACTGAAAGCATGACTAAAACGCCCCGAGCTTGTAGCAACCCCAATTGGGAATTCTTTAAGCCTAAAACCAAACCGTTTAGACAATGGTTCACTGCCCGCTGCCAACGCCACATCTATTGGTCTGTCTGAAACCGCAGAGATTTCGCCGCCGTCTTCCACCACCGCCACCTTGCAGCCTGTTTCTAGCATGTCAGCCACTGCTAAGTCAGCTATGACCCCTGCAACAGCCGCCATCGGACCCACGTCCGCTTTTTGGGCTGCCAGCGCCATCAGTTTAGCTACAAGCGGTTCCTGCGGAGCTACGATAGGCTCAAATGTGTAGAAGAATTTCTGGTCTGTTTTGATATAATTTTCCAGTTCTTTGCGGCTGCGGTTTATTGAGTTCTTGGCGGTTTGGATTGCCTGCTCTTTATCGCTGATTATTGTGCACACGGATTCTTTAAGGGTAAAGGTTTCTTTGAAAAGGTTTTTTGACAACTTACTTTTCCTGACTGTTTGTGCTTTCAGAGTTAGCATATCTTATCGATTTTATTGCTTTGACGGGGCAGGCGTCAACGCAGATGCTGCATGTGCTGCCAACGCACTTTTCCCTGTCAAAGTTGACGTTGGAGTCAGTATCAATGCTTATTGCTTCAACTGGACAAAGCGAAACACATGAACCACAACTGAAGCATTTGTCATTGTCAACCTCGATTAGTTTGGGAACTGAAACATGAGCGCCTTTCTTGCGGAACGCTTGAACAACAGCATCGGTTGCTTCATCGGGAACCTCAAGAACGATTTCTCCGCCTTTAGCATTGATATGCGCTGATAAGATAGTGAACAACATTTTTTGTTCCAAGATAACCTCTGAAACTATTGGTTTTGAGACCAAGTCTTCATTCAGCCTTAGAAGAATCCGCACCATAGTTTATCTTCCCAGCAATTTAGAAACGTCCTCAGAAGTTACTATGCCTAAGACTTTACGTTCAGCATTGATGACTGGCAGCGCTGAAATATTGTGTTGTGCCATGCGTTTTGAAGCGCTTTCAAGGGGCTCATCTGGCTTAGCAGTAATAACATTACGCGATTCTATGTCAGATAATGCTTTTTTGCCTTCAGCCATTGCACGGGTGATGTCCCATGAAGTGACAATCCCCCGCAGCTTTCCTTGATTATCAATAACGACGATGTGGTTAACAGATTTAGTTACGATTCTCTCTGCTATTGCGCGGATTTCCTCGTTTTCTGTGCAGGTTACCGCTGGATGCATAACGTTGGAAACGAACGGGATTTCCTGCGTCTGACGCATCGGCTTTACAACACTGTCGTTTGGTAGCCGCTCAATTGGAGACGTTAAGAAGAACTGCCCCTCTTTAATCCATGATTTGAGGGTCCGCGCGACTTTCTTAGCCATCTTAATACTTGAGAGCGAGCTTACCCGAACCTTCTTATCGTTAACTGCGATGGAGCCAGATTTTAACTCCGCATAACTTACTTTTCGTAAGACTGGTCTATCTCTCCGCATTATACTATAGTCTATTACGTCAGTGAAGATTTCGCTGTCTCGAATAGCCGTTTTCTTAGCTAACCCCAAATTCAAAATCGGTATAGGTATACCTAAGCCAACATACATTGAAACGCCATAACGCGTAAAGGAGGCACCTTGAAGAAACTCAGGCGACATTTTTTTAGCGTCACCTTTAACCATCAAAGTGCCGAATTGACTTTTTGGGCTATGCTGTGTACCTTCACCGATAACGTAGCCTTGCCCGCCGCCAAGAAAAATGCGTGTACCCATACCAATTGTCTCATAGTCTGGGTCGTTCATGAGCGGGTTTAATTCGCCTGCGCCTGAAAAAGTGGCATTCCGCATGCGTGGCAGCAGCTTGTTCATGTAAGTGTAAATTGTTTCGTCACTTGTGTTGATTGCACAGTTATAGCGTTGGTAACAGTTACGGAAGTTAAGCAGGAAAAACTGGTTTAAGTCATCCTTAGTTAAGGTAGTTTTAACCTGAGTGCGTGGGTAACAGTCTGTACCATACGCGGTGGCTCTAAACTCAACCTCATTACCAGCCACCAGTTCCTGAATAACATGACCACCGCCGTAATCAAACGGTTGCTTCTCAGAAGAGTTTGTGGCACCAATATACAAATCCACAGCGGCACCGGGATGGCAAACTTGCACATCGTTAAACCATGCCTTCTGGATTTTTATGGGCGGGTCAGAATGCCCAAGGTTAATCACTGCGCCCGAAGAGCACATGGCTCCAAAAGTGCCGGTCGTTACAACATCTACTTCTTTAAAGGCAACCTCAACGCCGCTGCTTTCTACTAGTTTTTTCATTTCTTCAGCGGTTAAAACTTGAGCGTCGCCTTTACGGATTTTTTCGTTAATTTCCTGGATTGTCCGAGTGTTTTTCTCCTGTTTAGACAAACAGCCTTACCTTAATGTCAATCGA
>CAYMLF010000261.1:0-2764 GCA_964391275.1 uncultured Candidatus Bathyarchaeia archaeon | reverse complement strand
ACGCCACATCATCCACTCAGCGGAAAGAACCGTGACTTAAAAGTCGGTGAATACCGTGAGGGGTTAGTTGTGTCTCAAGGTAAAGAGGGCTTGCAAGTTGATATTGGAGTTCAAAGTTTAGCGCTTATGCGCGAGCGACAGTTTTCCGTTGGAGACCGCTTAACTTTACAAGTGATTAAGTCAGGTGAGCGAGTTGAGGTTCAACCAGTAAACCGCGAAGACGTGCCTGCATATTGGGGTTACCAAGTTACCGTAGAAGCAGATTCGTTTGGGCACCTGCTTGAAGCTGGCAAATTTGATTTAACAGTGGCAACCGCCCGAGTCGGCGACGACTTTAACCATATCGCTGGCAAGCTTGGTGAACGTTGGCGTGATGCTGAACACGTTTTGGTAGCGTTTGGTGCCCCAGCTCGAGGCTTGCATGAAATCGTTCATGATGAGGGCTTGCGGCTTGAGAAGCTAATGGATTTTGTGGTTAACACGATTCCACGTCAAGGAACCGCTACTGTGCGAACTGAAGAAGCACTTTTAGCAACTCTGGCTATCTTCAACGTTAACTTTAACCATTGAACCCCTTTTTTGTCCTCAAGTTTTCTTGTGTCTATTTTCGAGTTTTTGGGTAAACAAATAAATGCTTCATTCGGTAATTGTCCTGTTTATGCCAACTCTGGACATTGCAATGCCAATCGCACTGCTGGTTGTAATCACCGTTGCAGTTTATTTAAACAAGCGCGTTGAAGGAAAACTAAAAGCCACAGTGGAAGAGAAAGAATTCCAGACAAAAGACGTCATTATGCTTGTTGTGGTGATGGGTATTGTTATTTCAATTATCGCTTACACTTCAATTTTTAACCCGGGAGAAGTCTTTCCTAACATACTGTTAGCCATTTTCTTGGGTTCATACTCGATGTTGCTATTCACGTTTTCACTGATTTTCTCAAACCTACAGAAGTTTCGAGCACAACTGCTTTCTGTAGGCTTTGGTATAGCAAGCGCAATTGCAGGAGCAATAAGCCTGCTTGGTCCACTTTCCGACGACGCTACAATTGTCAGGGCAGCCGCATTTTTCGGCTTGGCCATTTACTGTTTTGCAGTAACGCTTTATGAACAAAAAAAGCCATCAGCTAAAGAGCGTTGGTATATTGCGCTTCAACCGCCAGCAATATTCCTGTTACTGTTTGTCTTCTTTAACCTAGTTTATGGTGGAGCAATACGTGTTTGGGACCCGTTTTTGATGGATGTTTTTGGCTTCACTTTCGCCATTTTGATTATTCTGTATCTTAGTTCAATGTTTACTTGGAAAACAGTAGGCATCTTCGCCATTCTGCTAACAATATTAGATATCATCTTGGTGATTGGCACTGGAACAATGGTTGAAGCCGCCCAAACCTTCACTGGTCTTGGTCTTCCAGTACTCGTTTATCTGCCAAATGTGCCGTTTGTCTACTCCACAACAGGGGCTCTGGCATTCAGAGGGCTTGGGCTTGGAGACTTTTTCTTTGCAGGCATATTAGCGATACAAACCTACAAGAAATTTGGTCAAAAAACAGCTATCGCCTCTATGGTGGCAATGACTGTTGCGTTTGGTTTATGGGAAGCGTTCCTATACGATATATTGGTTCTTTTAGAACCTATAGTTGGACGTTCAATCGGCGGATTCCCAGGAACCCTCATGATCATCTGCGGTTGGGCTCCAATAGTTGCATGGCAACTAATTGCACAGAGAAGAAACAAAACTCCACCGCCGCCACCAGAGGTTTTACAGGAACCTAAACCTCCATTTTCCCTGTAAATTCTCTCAATTTTTTTGAGACCTAAAAGGTTCGCTGCATTAGAATACCAAGTTTTGTTAAACACTATTTATTGAGTGTTTTTTATGCTATCCTGCACTATCTGCATTACGAAAGGTTATTAAGGCATTGGGTATTCATCTAAACGGCAATATACTGCAGGTCAACTGCAATTTAAGGTAACGACTACCTTCCGATGTGAAGTGGTCAGACCAACTAAAAAGGTTAAAATAGTTGAATGAAGAGGTGAAAAGGTATGGAAAACATTTACGCAGCAATGCTCCTTCACAAGGCAGGAAAAGAAATCAACGAGGATTCCGTAACAAAAGTTCTCTCAGCAGCAGGTATCAATGTTGATGCAGTTCAAGTTAAAGCACTAGTTGCTTCACTTAGCGAAGTAAACATTGAGGAAGCAATCAAGGCAGCCCCAACCATGATGGCAGCCGCTCCAGTTGCAGCTCCAGCAGGTGGCGAAGCAAAGCCAGCAGCAGCCGCTCCAGAGGACAAGAAGAAGAAAGCTGAAGACGAGAAAGCCAAAGAAGAAGCAGCGCTTGAAGGATTAGGCGCCCTATTCGGGTAAATAAACCACACTTCTTATTTTTAACCTATTTTTCCCCTAACAGTTTTTAACCAGATACACTTTACGGTTTGCTCTATACTTAAGAGTTGAGCATTGACGCCACACCCGCATTATACAGGGGGATAGGTCTATCGCGAGAGCAACAGCACACGCTTTTCAACATGGCTTTATATAAGGGAGGGGAGGTCACAGGTGAGAGACCTCGCTTTTAGCTGGCAGGTCAAAATGGAATTCTTTGGCGACAACTGCACAAGCAAACAGTAAAAAACCCAGCAAACAATCAACCCTGCAAACAACCCTCCAGCAAACACACAACCCCACAAACCCCAATCCAACAAGTGTTGAGACTATATATAAGGGGGGCTAGAAAAAAAATCACAGCTAGTAACAAGGG
>CAYMLF010000260.1:0-2769 GCA_964391275.1 uncultured Candidatus Bathyarchaeia archaeon | reverse complement strand
ATTGTCATGGCAAGCGTTGAAGCAATGATAAACGGTATAAACAAGTGCCTACTTAAGAATCGTAAGCAGGGAAACAAAAAGTGAAAGTAACCTATCAAGGAGAAACTGGCGCCTACAGTGAAATGGCCGTTTACAAATTCTTCGGCACCAAAGTAGAGCCTGTTCCCTGTAAAGACTTTCGCGAAGTTTTCGAATCAGTAAAAACAGGTGCTGTCCCCAATGGTGTAGTGCCGATTGAGAATTCTATTGAGGGCAGCGTCAACCAAAACTACGATTTATTCCTTGCATATGACCTGAAGGTTTGCGGTGAGGTCGCAATTAAACTTGCGCACGTTCTCATTGGCAATTCTCAAACAAAAATTGAAGACATAGAAACCGTTTACTCTCACCCCCAAGCGTTAGCGCAATGCCGCAGTTACCTTGAGAAGCACAAGTGGGAAATTATCCCCGCATACGACACTGCTGGAAGCGTCAAAATCATCAAAGAAAAAGCTCTCTCTACCGCCGCAGCAATAGCCAGCGAAAAAGCCGCTGATCTGTACGGAATGAAAATTCTGGCACGAGACATAGCTGACAACCCATACAATTACACCCGCTTCCTTGTGCTTTCTCATGAAGACGCGCCGCCAACGGGCGATGACAAAACCAGCATTATTTTCTCAGCCAAACACGCCCCTGGAACCCTTTATCATGCGCTGGGAGAGTTTGCATCCAGAAATATCAACCTAACCCGCATCGAATCCAGACCCACCAAAACCACCGCTTGGCAATACAACTTTTACCTCGACTTCGAAGGACACAGAACTGAAAAACGCTGCAAAGAAGCGTTGCAGGCACTGGAAAAATACGCAACATTCGTCAAGATTTTGGGATCCTACCCAAGAGTCATCTAAACTTTTTTGGTTCTGTTAATTGCTTGATTTTTTCGTGAATGTCCTTTGGCTTGATTGGGTTGCCGCAGTGTTTGCAGATTAGCAGTTTTCCTTTTTCTGGGATGTCGTTCATGCCGTTGCATTTGGGGCAGTTAAACGCTGATGCAACAATGCCGCTTTCATCCAGAGACTTTTTGAGGTCTGTGAAGTCTTCTCCTTTAACCTGTATGGTTGGGGTTTGGGACATGGCATCTTCGAAAACGTCTATGGCGCAGTCTTGGCACAGCTTTTTTCCCTCATACTGTGGAAACTCTTTTTGTTTGCCAAAGTATGGTGAACCCATAACCATCCATCTAATGTAGCCCTTTCTTAGTTGCATGTTCCAGAATACAAGTTTCTTCTCGTTCCACAGGAGTTCTTTACCGCATTTTTCGCAGTTTTCCATAGACGTCACGTTCGCTATTGGTTGGATTTGGAAGTAAATAGCTCTTTTGTTGACATTCTAATTATGGCAAATGCCATTTAGTAGAGCAGACAATTCGAAGAAACTGTTCAATTTTCTATGGTAGCGTTACTCTTCGGTTGATTGTAGCATTTTGTACATGACTTCATAGCTTTTGCCGTAGTCGCTATCAACCCTTGCCAGCCTTGCTCTAAGTTTATCCATTCGCTCTACCATTGCAGCAGAATCCTTCTTTTTTATCAGATCAAGCCATTCCTGCGCGTTGGCGATAAAGAGTTCCTCAATTTTACCCAAACCCCCCAGTTTGGTTTGCACGTTGGCATAAAGGTCTGGTGTTTCAAGGGCAGTGGCTTCAGCTAGCGTGAAGAGCATGCGGTAGGTGGTTCCTGCCAGCTTTTTTGATTCGGGAAACGATGGCTGTTCAAGCAGGGTTTCGCAGGCAGCTAAGCCTAGAAAATGTGGAAAGCCCAGCACGATAGACATTAGCTTGTCGTGTTTTTGTGGGGTCATGATGAAGACGTGGGCTTCTTCTCTTTCCAGCCAAGCCTTGTATTTTTCTGCATATGCTGTCTCTTCAGGGTTGGTTGGGGTGAGCACGTATGCTTTGTGTGCTACGCCGTTGCTGCCTGGCCCAAAAACTGGGTGCGTACCTAAAACCAAAGCGCCTTTCAGGTATTGGTGCATTATGTTTACGGGGTACTCTTTGATTGAGCAAATATCCATTATTGGCTGACCAGGGTGTATGGCGGGCGCGATTTTTTTGACGACTTCTTCGAAAGACGAGATAGATGTGCAAATTAAAACACGGTCTGCTTCTCTTACTGCGTCTGGAAAGTCTGCGGTTTCAACTTGTAGCTCTTTTTTTAGTTTAGCCAGTTTCTCAGCTTTACGGTCAGCGAGGATTGCGGTGTCGCCTTTTTCTTTGCAGAATTTAGCGAACCAAACGCCCATTTTTCCCGCGCCGAGAATGGCTGTCTTCATCTATTTTGCTGCCTCACAGATTCTATCCAGTCCCACTTCTATTTGGTCGTCTGGCGCAGTTAAGCTTATTCGAAAGTGCTCACGGTAATCGCCAAATGATGTGCCTGGAGCCACAGCTACGCCTTTGTCAAGTAGTCCTAAGGTGAACCGTTCAGAGTCTAAGCCTCTGAGCCTTGGGAACACATAGAAGGGTGCGTCTGGTTTTGTGAATTCGAAGCCTGCCTCGGAGAGTTTCTTGCTTGCAAGGTCTGCTCTTTGCTTGTATTTTGCTTTGATGTTTGAGGCGATTTGCTGATGCAGTTCTAAACCTTTCAGTGCAGCGTCTTGGATGAAAACTGGTACGTTGTTGAACGTTATCTGGTTTAGCTTGGTTATGTTGTCGATGAGCATTTTGTTTGCGACTACATAGCCGATGCGCCAGCCTGTCATAGTGAAAGTCTTTGAGAAACCGTT
>CAYMLF010000259.1:0-2783 GCA_964391275.1 uncultured Candidatus Bathyarchaeia archaeon | reverse complement strand
CATTCTCCTTCTTAAGAGCAGCATTTGCATCCACCAGAGCCTTCATGACAACGTTAAGTTGCACCATCATATCATTAATACGAAGGTTTAGCATTCCAACTTGTTGCATAATAGGGTCTGTTTGGGATTCCGTAGCCATTCTTAGTCGCCTCTAACCGCGGTCAATTGTTTGATTTGATTGCGTAAGTCATCCACTTCAGTTTTAAGTTTCTTAAGCTCTACAATCAGAGGAACACCAAGCCACTCGTAATGGACGCCTTCAGGTTTACCTTCGCTATCTAGCCAAGTTAATTGTGGACAAATAGCATTTACTTCTTCGGCAATTAAGCCAAGCTGTCTCCCTTCTGCTTTGGCTCTTTTTTGGTCCTTCCAATCGAATATTACAGGTCTGAGATTATAAATCCATGAGCAATCAGTGAGATCGTTTACATTTTGTTTTACTCTTAGTGTTGACTGATTGTAAGCAATTGCGTTATCGGCTGATTTGTACAATGGTATTGAACTTCCTTGCCCCCAAACGCCTGGCTTAATAAGACCATGGGTATTTAATTGACCGCACTCTAAATCTCCCCAACCCCAGATTTCACCATATATGTGATTATAAGCCCATTCACCTGACCCATTTGCGACAATTCTTCTAATCTCCAACGTGTAATGGGTAGGTATATAGTTAGGATCATTTGGGTTTTCCCTGTCAGCTAGCTGGATGAAGGGATTTCGGGTCTCAGGGCCCCAGCCAGGGCTATACCTTCCAGCGTTAAGTGCAACTTCGCCTTCAAGACTGTTAAGCATGCCTTTAGCTATAAGGTCTTTTTCTATGGCTATGTGTTGACTGCATACTAAGATGGGGTCGCCATCTAATAATTCTCCATGTAAAAGTAAATAATTATGTCCTCCACCGTATTCATTTAAATCATAAAATTTTACATAACCCGTTGTATTCAAGAATTGATGATAATACACTGTATCATTGAAATCAAATTTACCAAAATGTTGCCAATATTCTTTACTTTCTATGCCGTTTGAGACTAAAAGCTCTTGACTCTCGATGGTGCCTAGGACTGAAAATTTACCATGTTCGGTTAGAGTGGCTAGAGTTTTCCATCCTTCGTTTAACCTGTAGTAATCGAATATTAATTTGTATGTATATGGATGAAGTGGTGGTCCTTCACTATCATACTCTCCAAGGATTCTTATTGTATTATTATCAATTGAATATGTATCTTTGAATGCTATAGCTCCGATATTTGTTCCGTCCACTCTTCCAGTTGATCCCGTAAATGTTAGCGACTTTGCCAGGGATAATTGGACGTTGCCCCCTATTGATAAAGCATCACCTATAGTAGCGTCTTGGTATACGGTGAGGTTATTGCCTATGAGGTCCGCTGCATCAATTGCTGAATATACAAGAATCGTATGGTTTGAGGTTACGTTGTAGAATGTGTATGAACTTAATGCTCCCTGGTCAACGCTGTCAACGTAGACATGTGTTATGTGGTAGCCTGAGGCGGCAGACATGTTGAATGATTGGTTTGCACCTTGGTTAACGTTAACTTGTCCAGAGGGCGAAATCGAAGAGTGAGCATCTGCACTTGCAGTAATAGTGAATGTTGGGGTACCACCAGATGTTTTGAACGTTGCAATTGCTCCAACCCAAAGAGTACCTACTCCTAATGTGACTGAACAAGTGGCATTACCAGTGGAAGATACTATTTTTTCAAGATAACTTATGGTTCCGTAAATAGCATTACCGTCTAGTTGTGTAAAACCATTGGTTGGTGAGGTATGTGATGTAGCACCTGTACAGCCGGTACCAATCCATAACTCATTGCTTGATGTCGTTGTGCTTGTGGTTCCAGTACTCAAAGTACTGCCACTACCATTATTAGCTTGGGAAACATCTGAAACTAGTGTTTCAGTATATTCACATACATCAGCTAAATTGCAAGCATTTGCAGAAGCTGAACCGCTAAAATTAATAGTGATACTTGTGGACGCATTAGCACCAACTGTTCCAAGCCAGATTTCTGAAACTTGCAATGCCCCACTTCCTTGAATCTGTCTGCTCCAGCTAACACCAGTTTGTGTTATAGAACTTACAGTCCTGTCTGCAGAATAATCTCTTGTACCAATGCATGCAACAAGACTATTCCCACTTTGGGGCGTTAGCGGCAAGGTAACACTGAGGCTATTTTGAGGCCCACTTTGGGCACGAACAAAGCTGCCTGAAACTCTAGAAATTGTCATTGAATACCCTCCTGTTTTCTTTTACTCGTAAATGTCTATGTTTGTTTTTCAAATTCTTTAATTCCCATTTTTTGGTATTTATTTAAATCACCGTTAATTATCAAATAAAACTGTAATTTAAACAATTTTTAGATTAAAAAACAATAAAAAAACGTTACTTTATTATAAGTTATGTAATTTAATTAATTTATAAAAAGGCTTATTTATCAAGCTATTTATAAATGGGATTCGTCGCTTAACTAAAAAAAGAAATGCCAAAAAGAACAAATATGCTTAGAATTAGAAGGGTCGTCTGTTTATTAGCAGACCCTCAATAGTTCGCAACAGTTGATACCCAAACAGTATCGCTGCAAAATACGTCGGCCACAGAATCACTGGCCAGTTCCCCGGCGTGTAACTCCACAAGTCCGTGGACACCGCGTAGAACTCCATAAGCATCAGCGAAAACATTCCGCCGACCGCCAAAAACATCTGCTCTTTTGCTTCGTGTTTAAGATGCCTCTTTTGCCTAACAAACATCAAAAGCGCCCATGCGC
>CAYMLF010000258.1:0-2785 GCA_964391275.1 uncultured Candidatus Bathyarchaeia archaeon | reverse complement strand
GAAAACATGCCAGAGGCAGCCGAAAGAGTTAGAAAACTCCACAACGAAATAACAGCTTTGCTAGAGGCTTAAAACGTGACTAAACTTGTGCTTCTCTCTAAAGCATTTAATCAGGGGCAGCTAAAACAAATAGAAGCTTCTCTGCAAGCGTCTTTTGAAGACCTTGATGTTCAAGTTAAAGTTTTAGGCAACCCCATAAACAAGTGGGTGCAAGTTGAGGTTTCAGGCGAAGATGAAGCTGTTGCAAAAAGCTACATAAACAAGCAAATCGGCACCTGCCCAAACAGCGTCGATAACGTCACGGTGGGCTCGGAACTTAAGGGTTACATTCAAAAAATGGGCAACCCTGAAGCCTTAACGGTTGACGTGGGAGTTATTGAACCAAAAACAATCTACGCAACCATTCCACTGGCTACCCTGCAGTCTCAACTGGCACAGGGGCAAAATGTGCCGCTGAAAAAAATCGCTGAACTCTACGCATTCAACAGCGACCTACCCATCAACGTCAAAGTTTTAGGGCTCAATGTTGAAGAGGACAAAATGCAGGCTCAACTCTCCGACGCTCAGGTTGAAAAGCTGAAAAATTGGAAGGACTCACTGCTGGACCGCTTAATCATTTTAGGCTCAACCGTTGACGATGTTACGTTGACGCTGGAGCGTACAAGACTCACTCGAGACATAATTGGCAGGGAGGAGCTTGGGCTTTTTGAGCAGGTTTTAACCTGTAAACTGGGCACTGACGCCGCTGGGCTTATCCCAAAGATTGGACGGTACATGCGTAATGCTAGGTTTGTGGTGTTTAACCCAAAGAAACTGGTTAGTTTTCTGGGTGAATAAGCATTAACCTTATATTGAGATACTGTTTAGTTAAACAATCTATTACCAAAAAACGGCTAATAGGAAGAGAGGGGGAAAAACAGCACACGAGTCAAAATCAAGGTGAAGGGGAAAATAGGAAAAAATACCGGATTGATATCGGGGCTTACGGCAGCATAGGCATAGAGGCCCCAACAAAAGAAGAGTGCCTTGAACTATTCAAGGAAGTCACCAAAACAAAGCGTGATTCAAGAATAGACGAAGCAATACGATAAAACGTTTTCAAGAAAGCATTCAACCCAAGTTTATTTATTTAAAAAACAAAACCATGCTTGACTAAACATCAAGCATGAAAACAATACAAGTAATCTACCAAATCTTCTTCGAACTTTGAGGATAGTCTAATTGGTGGGCCAAGCCGGACTTAAACCGGCGACCTTTGGCTCTTAAAACTCCCTGTCTAAACCAAGTTGGTTGGTTTTACTTAAGAGGGGTAAGTAATGTCAAATTTTAATCTTCAGCGTTAACTGTTATCTTAGATAAAGTCTGCCAAAAGCCATTTGCTTAACGGCTTGTAAGTTATTGTACTTTTGTTTCCAAACCATTCATGCGTTTCCTCTTTCTCCTCTCGCAAATTCAATATAGTCATCTTGTCACATCCCAATTCCTTTCCTCCCTTCAACAGCGCCCGAATTTCCCTGCTATGTGTTTTCTCGTTCTCCAGCGAATAGCACGCTTGAATCAACTCCACAATTTCGGTGCCTTTTTTAATTAGGAAATCAACCTCTTCGCCTTGTTGATTTCTCCAGTAGTACAGTTCAATTTTTTTATCTATATCCAGCCTCTTTAAGTGCACAGCAACGCAGTTCTCAAAAAGCCTACCGTAGTTTGGGCTCGCTTGGAAAGCTTTCGCAGTAATCATGCCATTGTCATAAGAATACATCTTTTTGTTCTGACCAACCTGTTTAGTCTTGTACGAGAATCTGCTTATTGTGAACATAAGGAAGGCTTCTTCTAGAAAGCCACAGTATTTCTGGACTGTCATGCTGCTTTTTATGCCCACCGCTTGTGCCAGAGAAAGATAAGAGAATTCTGAAGCTAAGTTGGATAGAATGTAGATTGCAAGCCTCTCTATTTCTGGTCCCTTTCGGATGTTGTGGCGCTTGATTATGTCCTTGTATATTATTGAATCGAAAAGCAGGGCAAGATATTGGCTGGCATCAAGTTTTTTCAGAATAGTTTCAGGATAGCCCCCAGACCGCAGATACGCCAGTAGCAACTGCTCTCTTTCTTGGGTAGTAAGATTGGCATAATAGGTTTTTCTGGCTTCAAGGTATTCTTTAAAGGAGAAGGTCAGCACGGTAGTTGGAATATGTCTGCCTGTTAAGTGCGCTGCGAGCTCGCTACTTAATAATTTGGAGTTACTTCCAGTCACGACAACATTGTATCCCTGCCGCTGTAATCTGTTAACGAAGAGCTCCCATCGGGGCAAGTCTTGAATTTCGTCAAAGAAGAGAATCTTAGGGTCTTCATAAACCTGTTTTATCTCAGAGATGAGGTCTTCGTAGTTTTCCAAGTTTACCAGTGCTTCGCTGTCAAAGTTTACATAGCCGAAGTTTCCCATGCCGCTTAGCGTATGGAGGCAAAAAAAAGATTTTCCTGCTCGTCTAGGTCCCATAACGACTTTTATTAGGTTGTGTTCGAGAGAGAATGGTTTTACGTCTCGCTTTATGTAGGGCTCGTTGAGTGTTTTTTCAAGCTCTGCTTTTTGAGTAAGTATCGTATCTTTTAACATAATTTAATGTATAATATAAAAAAGTATATAAAAATTTATATTATAAATTTTAAACTTGCTGGGTTTTACGCGTGCAATCACCAGCAAATCCAATAATTGCTGTAAGAAAAACAAGACTGATTGGTGGGCCGAGCCGGACTTGAACCGGCGACCTTTGGCTCGTAAAGCCAACGT
>CAYMLF010000257.1:0-2813 GCA_964391275.1 uncultured Candidatus Bathyarchaeia archaeon | reverse complement strand
GGCAACTGCACAAGCAAACAGTGCAAAACCCGCCAGACAATCAACTCTGCAAACAATCCTTCAGCAAACACGCAACCCCACAAAGCCCAGTTCAAAAATTGTTGAGACTATAAATAAGGGGGCTATAAAAAAAATCACAGCCATCTACCAGCCAGTCCAAAAAAGCCTAAAAAACGCTAAATTAGATTAAAAAATAACAAAATAGCGCAGAAAAGGACCTAAATCCCATCCCCAACATTCGCTGCTTTTCAGGCAGTTTTGCATTACTTTGTTAAAAAACCCTAATAACTCACACAGTTCCATACATAAACACAGTTTCCTGACGGCGAAGAAAAATTGAAAATCTCCGAACTTGCTGTTCCACCACAAGTAAAAGAAGTCCTTGACGGCTTGGGAATCCAAGACTTGTTTCCACCCCAAGAAGACACCATAAACGCAGGACTACTTGAAGGAGCAAACATAGTGCTTGCCAGCCCAACCGCGTCAGGAAAAACCCTAATCGCCGAACTCTGCGCCCTCAAACACGTGCTGGAAAAAAACGGCAAAATAATCTACCTCTCACCACTCAGGGCACTGGCAAGCGAAAAATTCGAGGAATTCCAAAAGTACACGGGCATACGCAAACCTGACGGCAAAAAAGTCAGCGTTGGCATAAGCACAGGCGACTTTGACACAGCCGACAACTGGCTACAAAGATACGACATCATCATAACCACCAACGAAAAAGCCGATTCGCTTCTGCGTCACCGAGCCAAATGGATGGACAACATCTCACTCGTAATCGCAGACGAAATCCACCTGTTAAACGAAGCAGAACGTGGACCAACATTGGAAATCGTGCTCGCAAGACTCCTACAAGTCAACCCACACATTCAAATCTTAGCCCTAAGCGCAACCATAAACAACGTAGACGAAATCGCAGGCTGGCTAAACGCCAAATACGTCGCCACAGAATGGCGCCCCATCAACCTAAAAGAAGGCGTTGCCCTACAAGACGAAATCCAATACAAGGATGGCGACTCCAGAAGAATCGAGCAGGAAACACGTTACACATACATCAACCTTGTTTTAGACACGCTTAAAAACGGCGGGCAAGCCTTAGTTTTTGCATCCACCAGAAAAAACGCTGTCTCCGCAGCCAAAACCGTAGCAAGCCACATGAACAAGACGTTGCCAAAGTCAGGCTCTAAACTGCTGAAACGCTCCCTTGAAGAAGCAAACAAGAAAGTTTTAGAAAAAGAGGCAGCCAAGATTTGCGATGCAGGAGAAAAAAACCAGCTAAGCGATGAGTTAGCCGAGCTTGTCCGCAACGGCGTTGCCTACCACCACGCAGGATTATCTGGCGCTCACCGCAAAATAGTTGAGGACGCTTTCAAAGAACGCAAAATCAAGGTTTTAACTGCCACTCCCACGTTAGCTTGGGGAGTAAACCTTCCCGCACGAACAGTCATCATACAGGATTATCGACGTTTCGAGCCTGGATACGGAAACTACCCCATCGGCGTACTGGATTACAAGCAAATGGCTGGCAGAGCTGGAAGACCAAAATACGACAAGTACGGCGAAGCAGTCTTAATCGCGAAAACCGCGGATGAACAAGACTACCTTATGGAAGGCTACTTGCTAGCGAAAACCGAGCGCATCTGGTCCAGGATGGCTGTGGAAAAAATCATTCGCGGACATGTGCTGGCAACGGTTGCCTCAGATTATGCGCATTCAGAGCAGGGCATCTTTGACTTTTTCGCCAAAACGTTTTATGCTTACCAGTATGACGTGAAAGCCATCAGAAGCATCATCGCAAAAATCCTCAAGTACCTCTACGATGAGCAAATGATAATGGTAGATGGGCAAGAAATTTTCGCCACCAAGTTTGGCAAACGCGTAAGCGAACTCTACATTGACCCACTCTCAGCCGTTGTAATCCGCGACGCAATGCACAACAAACCAGAGTACCTAACGGATTTTAGTTTGCTACACTTGATTTCTCACACGCCAGACATGGGACCAATCATGCGTCCATACGCAAGAGAAGTCGACGTACTAGGCGTGCAGCTGGAGCAGCATCGGGAAGAACTTCTTATTCAGCCGCCAAACGAGTGGGACGACCACATCGGCTACCAAGAGTTTCTTGGCGAAGTCAAAACCGCTTTGGTTATGAAAAGCTGGATTGAAGAAGTCAGCGAAGACCAGTTAATCACAAAATTCGGAGTGCAGCCTGGAGACTTATACCGCACAATAGAGAACGCCAAGTGGCTTTTGCACGCTACAGACGAGCTTTCACCACTCATCGGCGCAGGCAAAGAAGTTAGACCCTTAACACACGAGCTTGTTGAAAGAGTGTCTAAAGGCATTAAACGCGAGCTTTTGCCCATCGTTAAATTGGAAGGCATCGGCAGAGTTCGTGGACGAATAATTTTCAACGCTGGCTTCAGGTCAATTGAGGATTTGCGTTTGGCGTCAATTGAAGATTTAACTGTTTTACCCTCTGTGGGTCCACGGTTGGCAAAGCGGATAAAAGAGCAGGTTGGCGGATTCGTTAAAAAAGAAACCTGGGATAACTGGGATAAAGAGCAGGAGTTTAAACAGCAAACCCTGTTTTAAGACGATTCAGCAAACCTTTCTGCCTGCTTAACTGCTGTGCCTAAATAGTTCTTTGGATTCAACGCGTCATCTATTTCTTTCTCGCCTAGTTTGCTACTGACTAACGGGTCTGCCATGAGCGTTTCTTTGAAGGCTCTCTTTTCAACAGCGCTTTGAATCGTCAGCTTACGCAGCATTTCATGGGCTTCCTGCCGATTCACGCCTTTACGCAC
>CAYMLF010000256.1:0-2814 GCA_964391275.1 uncultured Candidatus Bathyarchaeia archaeon | reverse complement strand
TTCTGTGTGCTCTTTCCTTTTTTTATTCCAGTCCCCTCTTTCAAAATGAGAACAGTTATGTTTTCCTCTCGAGATATTGCTGCCATGTTAAATCACCTTCCGAGATTTTTTGCCTTCTCCCAATAGTTAATGGAAAATACAAGTCTTCTTGTTAACTAATTATCGACATGTTCATTAATAGTAAAACCTTAAATAGAAAAAACTCCAATCTTATTTACGCAAAGCATTCCCCCTCTGAAGCCCAAGATGAGCGGAACGGAGCACAAATAACTCTTGGGCAAGGCACCCATTGGATGAATATCGCGAGGACGCTCGCGCTTAAAACGTCTTTAAACTGTGCCGACCTCTGGGGACGCCCAAGTGAAGCTCAAGAGCGGGTGTACATCCGTTCCACTCACCCTGAGCGATTAGCCATCATATGTTAATGCAGTACAATCGTTCCTGACTGAAGCTTTTGGCGGCAATTCCCGAGTACGCTGCTTGCGAGGAGATGTCAATTATCCTATTTTCTAATTCGCAACACTATTCAGCTAAGTTACTGGCAGGTTTTTGCGAGTAATCGTAATGCTTCAGATGGGCACTATTTGACTAAGGTCTTCTAACATTGTATCAGAGGGAATGGCAAAGCCTATCCCTTGTGATTCTTGAGCTATGGCAGTAGCTATTCCTACTACCTGCCCTTGGTAGTTCATGAGTGGCCCTCCCGAGTTGCCGGGGTTTAAGGGTGCAGTCGTCTGAATAACTCCACCTATAGTACTTTGAGTTGATGTTGTCAATGTTCTATTCAATGCGCTCACTATTCCGTTGCTCATAGAACCTGCTAAACCGTAAGGTGTACCTACAACCACAACTGGGTCACCTACTTTTAACGTGGATGAACTGATGATCTCAAGAGGTTTGTAGCTATTCCTTGATCCGTTTATGGATAATACCGCAAAATCGTTGTTTGGGTTTGCCCCGACTAACATGGCAGCATAGACTTCTCCAGTCGTGAATGTGACTGTAATGTTTATTGTACCACTTATTACATGGTTGTTTGTGAGAATCAACATGCGCCCGCTGCTGTTGTAAACGAACCCTGAGCCCTGAACACCTGAATAATATATACGTCCGAAGAAATCGACTTGGCGCACTAAACCTTGAACTACAACCACCGACTCCTTAACGCGTTCAAACAATGCACTAAGCGAAACATTTTCTCCGGTCACATAAGTTATATTCTGATACGTAACGCTGGTAGCAGGTGTTGAATTAAAAGCTTCTTGAAGACGGCTGATCTGCTGTTCTAGCGTTGAAAGCTGATTATTCACTGAAGTAAGCTGTTCTTGGAACGCCGTTGCATTTTGATTTGCGCCTGAAAGTTGTGCTTGTATACTGTTAAGTCGAGTTTGTAGGTCAGAGAGTTGTTGCTGTACATAATTAATGGCGACTGTTATGTTTTGAGAAGCCACTGTTGAGTTTTGGTTGGTTGTTATGTTTAGGAGGTACACATTTTTTTGGAGGTTTTCAATATCCTCTTTGGTGGTCGATAGCTGATTTTGGAGGTTTGCAAGTTGGCCTTCCAAACCGATTATTTTACCTGAATTTGAAAAAGAACTCATGACGTAGCCGAGGGTGCCACCTAAAAGTAAACAAGAGATAATAGCAGTTGTTAGAACTATCTTGAAGTGATTATTTGAAGCTCTAAGTTGACCAGCCACTTGCACGCCTCCCTATTTTAGTCACATGGTTAATCGTGGTTTTTTGGTAGGGAGGCGTTTATTTAAGCCTTCTTGTTAACTAATAGTTGACATGTTCAACAACTATAAATTGTGAAAAATTAGTTCGTCTTTTCTGTCCTCAACTCGGTCAAAATAACGATTGCTTCTCCGAGCGGCATCCCCAGCCGTCCAGCGAGTTCCAATGCAGAAATGTCTGGTTGTTGGGGTAGAATAGTGTCACGTGTGTAAGCTTTACGGCTCGGATACATAACCGAAGCATGCACGGCTTCAACGAGCAACTGCCAAAGTTTCTCCTTAGAGTATTCCTCAAGGTTCACACGGGTACTCACGCCTATTTCCACCCCTAATGGGCAGCGGCTCACTTTTATCTTGAAACCAAGCCTAAAGTGTGATCGACATTTTCAGAAACTCCAATAACATTTTCAAAAAGGCGATTTATGTCCCTTTGAATTTCTTCAACAGTACTTTTGAGACTTTTTTCCCTAAGTTTAAATTTGCCCCCATGGAAAATGACTAAACCGCTTTTCATCATCTTGTTGAGGTGATGAATCATGGTTCCTCTAGTTAGGTTTAGTTTTTCGGCAAGCTCATCGCTCGTTAACCCGTTATTTTGTACGGCAGATTCGAGGAGCGCCTTAAAAATCAGGTATGCGGTTTTTTGTTTATCTCTGGATTCCAGAAAACCAAAAGTTCGGCAGAACCATTCGAGGTCTGCTACGTATTCTGCCGTTGAGGGTTTCCTTACCGATAAGAGAACATATTCAGCCAAGGATTCTTCAAACGAGGACATGTAAACACTTTTAAGTGTTGGCAAATTTAAGTCTTCCTGTTGATAATTAATTGAATACGTAAACCTTAAATATAATTTTAAGAGTCAATACATACTGCACAAAACGCGGAGGATCAGCATGACTTATTCGACGGAAAATAAGTCAAACCTATCCTTGAACAGAACACTTAAACCAGAATCCTACAATTTAAGTGAGCTTTCTGAGCTTCTCCGACTCTTCAAAACAGAATGCCAAACAAAGGGCTGGCAAGCCTCCGAGACTGAGGAATGGGTCAAGGCAGACGACGGATACCATGCATTGTT
>CAYMLF010000255.1:0-2827 GCA_964391275.1 uncultured Candidatus Bathyarchaeia archaeon | reverse complement strand
CAAACAAACACACAACCCCTCAAAAAACCCTCCAACACTTGACTAGAGTATATATAAGGGGGGTATAGAAAAAAATCGCGCTAGAGACCAGCAACATAGCCTAAAAACAAAAAAAGTTAGAATATGCTTTTGGCTGCTTCTGCTTCTTCAGCTCTGCGTTGAGCCCGCTTTTTTCTGTAAAACATAACCGCCAAAGCAATCGCAACCAGTTGAACGCCGACAATAGAGAAAGTGATGTAAGCCGCATACGGATTAGACACGTTATTGCCATACTGCAGCACATCCAACTCGGCAAAACTGGGCGTTTTAACTGCTACTTCGGCTGGAGCCATCAGGGGAAAACGGTCACGGCAATACGCGACGTTTGGGTCTTTAGAAACAATCACATACAGCAAGTTGCCTTTGCCATCACCGTTGGAATCTTCACTCTTATAATCACTCCAAAAATTGCCCGTGACACCATCGTCCCATGCAACTGGACCAAAAAACGAGCGGTAAACAGTTACTGAAACATCCTTAAACTCCACGTTTCTCACGTTATCCACAAAATTGTTCTGGATTATTTGGCTGTCTTTGCTTGCACCTGCAAACTCTAAACCATGACGGTTCTCCGAGATTTGGTTGCCTGCAATAAAGGTACTTCCGTTTGAACACAACAAAACCCCAACAACATTATTTGTTATGTAATTTCCAGAAATCCAATCTTTAGAATCATCAGAACAAGCCAACTTGACGCCCACACTATTATTCGTAAACGTGTTCCCCACAAGACTAATGTTAAACGTTGACGCAAAAACCCCAACCTCAAAGCCTTCAACCCTCAAATTCTTAACCGTCACATTACCCTCCTTAATCAGCAAACCATAACCTTCCCCATCACCCTTAAGCACGTGTCCATCACCGTCAATCGTGACATCCCCTGCTTCAACCGTAACCGACTCAGAAACATCCCCAGTAAACTTGTAGGTGCTGCCTTCACGCTCCATTTTGCCGCCACCATTAATTCGCGCTTCAGTCTCCAAAAGAACGCTAGTGTCTAGCTGAGTTGAAATGGGAATTATACTTACAGCATTAGCAATATGCAGCACAGTAACAAAAAACAGAAGGTCAACTATGAGCATCAGTACTAACGCCTTTTTTCCCATAAGAACCAACAATTCTTATCTAATCTGCAAGTTTTACTTTTAAAATTTTTCTATAAATCCTTAACAGAAAGAAAACAGCGCCTCAACAACTGTTACTGTTCATAGACAACCACAAAACCAAAAAAACCACACCACAAGTCTCTATTCAGAGAGCCAAAAAAATGAGCGAACCAGATTACCCATACAACAAAAAACCAAAACCCCACGAAGCAGCAACCCCACAACAACCCACAACAGTTCCGCCACCGCCAAATTATCCCCCAACACCGCCAGCACCGCCACCACTAGACACCCAAAACGTAGCCAAATTCAGCTGCAAAATCTGCGGCAAAACCTTCACCACTCAAGAAGAACTGCTAATGCACATGCAAACCCAACATCAAAGCCCAAAAAAGAAAGTCTAGAAAAAGGTTAGTTGCCGATAAGTTTATGCATTATCGCTTTAGCCGAGTAAAGCCGATTTTCTGCCTGCTCATAAATCACGCTTCTTTGGCTTTCGATGACATCAGCGGTTATTTCGTATCCACGGTGAATAGGCATATCATGCATAACTTGGGCATGGCTGCCTTTCAGCAGGTTTATGTTGATTTGGTAGGGCATCATCAACTTGATACGCTTCTCTTTTTCAATTGCATATTTGGGGTCAGTGAAAAACTCCATGTCAACCCACGTGTCAGTGTAAACAAAATCTGCATCAGAAACCGCTTTTTTCAAGTCAGATGTGGACTCCCACAAACCAGTTTTCTTTGCCTCATCCAATAACTCATCGTCACGTGAAGCCTCATTAAAAATCGGTGTAACCGTAGTTATTTTGACCCCAACTTTAGTGCAGCCTTCAATAAGCGAGTTACAAACGTTATTGTGCACGCCAACATAAACCAGCTTTACGCCTTTTAGGCTGCCTTTTTTCTCTTTTATAGTGATTAAATCGGCTATGGCTTGACTTGGATGATACTTCTCATCGCAACCGTTAATCACTGGTACAAGCGAAGACTTAGCCATCTTAACCAAGTCCGAATTATACAAAAGCCTTGCCATAATGCAATCCACGTTACGTGAGAGATAACCCATTTCGTCAGCTAAATCCGCCATAGCCAAGTTAGTTGTTCTCCAATCCAAAAACAACCCGTGACCGCCAAGCTGCGCCATAGCAACTTCAAAAGAAACTCGCGTTCGAGTACTGGTTTTCTGGAAAATCAACGCTGCACTTTTGCCTTCAAGGGATTTCTGATACTTTTTTGAATTTGCCTTGATTTCGATGGCTTTATCGACTAAGCCAGTGAGTTCTTTGCTTGAGAGTTCTTTAAAGTTGAGTAAATGCATTTTAGCGCCTTCTGTAACTGCGTTATCAAATCAGCAATTATAAGGTTTATGCAAAAACTTTTTCCCTTACCCAACAACACTCAATTAAAAGAGAAACGAGAGCAAATGATACTCATTGCGGCTTCACAACTAGATATTGCAAGCCTAAACATTAAACAACAAATCCTAAACCACTATCCCTTCAGCGAAACAAACCAAAGTTTCCAGCAAAACCCCACCTACAAAGCCGAAATAAACAACCAGAAAATCACCTTAATAACCCTAAATCAGGAATCCGTAACCGCCCAAAACCTGCCCCAAGCCTTTCCAGAGGCACAACTAATCGTTTTCATCTCCCGTCACAGTAGCCAAAGCGGCAA
>CAYMLF010000254.1:0-2827 GCA_964391275.1 uncultured Candidatus Bathyarchaeia archaeon | reverse complement strand
ATCCTTCAGCAAACGTGCCACTCTACAAAGCCTGCCCTGACACTTGACTAGACTATATATAAGGGGGGTTAGAGAAAAAATCGCAGCTAGCGCAGCTAATTCTAAATTTTATTCTCAACCCCTTCAGCTGAACAGTGACGCCAAAGCGCTTGTGACCCTACCAAAACCGCCTGCAATCCACGCTAATTTCAAGAGCGGAAAATTTTTTTATTTGTGCAAGAAAAAAGCGGTTTACCCAGGTTTTCAGCGGCAAACCATAGCGTTCAAGCATCATTTCTGCGCAGAATTTGCACTTAAACAGCAGGTGTTTTTTCACCCTAAATGTGCGATATGTTTTATAATGTCAACAAAGAAATGCGTTAGGTAATTGGAGGGGGAAAGATGAGTGCAAAATGGCGAAGAAGCACAAGAAGCCGTAAATGGCTAGAATTTAACGAGCCCGCAAAAAAAGCGGCGAAGGGTAAACCTAAATCCCTGCGAATGGAACCGTTAAAACCCAAGTCTACGCATTCCAACCAGAACTACCGCACCCCCAGAAGCTTTGGTAAGCGCAAATTTCAAGAGCCAAAGCCGCTTATCGACATTTTTCAAGAAAACAATTGGATAACAATCGTTGCAGAAATCGCAGGCTTTAATAAGGAAACCTTCAAGATTAATGTGAAAGATCAAAAAGTTACGCTGTCGGCAAAAGCAAAAGACCGCAGATACTATAAAAGTTTAAATCTGCCGAAAGTAGTCATTCCCAACGATATCCACACGACATTCAAGAACGGCGTACTTGAAATCAAACTAAAAAAAGCATAAACAGAGAAGCGGAAAAAAATGCCTCATAAACTTAGAAAAATACGTAAAACAAGAGGTTCCAGAACACAAGGTTACGGAAGAATCGGTCAACACCGAGACGCAGGCAGCAAAGGCAACCGCAAAGTCGGACGCCACAAGCACCTGTGGAGCAAAATCGTTACTACAGAACCTGACTACTTTGGAAAACACGGTTTCACCAGCCCGCAAAGCCTCAAACGCAAAGAAGCCACCATTAACCTGCAAAAGCTAGGTGAGCTTGCAGCAGCGCAAGAAGGCACTGTGAACTTGACAAGTTTAGGCTATACTAAACTGTTGGGCACAGGGAAAGTCAGCAAACCCATAACGGTGACGGTGGCTGTTTGCTCAAAAACTGCGCAGGAAAAAATTGCGAATGCAGGCGGAAAAGTAATCACTGCCTCCCAAGAGAACGGAGAGTAAAGCTAGCACATGGCCGGAAGATTCCTCAGCTTATTTAAGCCAATTGGTAGAATATTGCCGGAGATTAAGAAGCCTCAGCGTAAGGTTTCTTTTAATGAGAAGATCTTCTGGACTGCTCTTGTTCTTGTTGTTTTCTTAGTGATGACTGAGATTCCGCTTTATGGGATTGCGTCGAGTTCTACTGATCAGTTTGGTCAGTTGCGTGTTATTTTTGCTTCTAACCGTGGTACCCTTATGGAGTTGGGTATTGGCCCGATTGTGACGGCGGGTTTGATTCTTCAGTTGCTTGTTGGTTCCTCAATTATTAAGTGTGACATGTCTAATCCTGAGGACAGGGGACTGTTTACTTCTGCAAGTAAAGTGTTTAGTATTGTGCTTACTGGTGTTCAGGCTGGAGCGTACATTCTCAGTGGAATGTATGGTGCTATTTCTGGCACGACGACGATTGTGATTTTTGCTCAGTTGATAGCTGCTGGCATTATTGTTATGTTGATGGATGAGTTGATTCAGAAGGGCTGGGGTTTAGGCAGCGGAATCAGCTTGTTTATCATGGCTGGTGTTGCTCAGAGTATTTTGTGGTCGATGTTTGCTCCGCCTAATGGCTTGTTCTTTGGTTCGCTTCAGCAGTTGCTTGTTGGTCAGCAGTCGCTTTTTGACTGGGTTGTGGGAACTGCTGGCGGGGTTTATCCATCTTTGATTGGTTTCATCGCGACGATTGTTGTGTTTGTGGTGATTATTTATCTTGAGGGTATTCGTGTTGAGTTGCCGATGACTTATGCGGGTTACAAGGGTTTCCGCAGTCGATACCCGATTAAACTGTTGTACGTGAGCAACTTGCCAGTGATTTTCGCTAGTGCATTGTTTGCGAACGTGTTCTTCTTTAGCCAGTTGCTGTGGAGCCAGTTTGATAAGCCTAAGCCTGGAACAAACTTGTTCTTCCAAATCATAGGCGATTACAACCAGACAATTGTTGATGGCAACCCGAACGTGGTGTCTGTGGGCGGTTTAGCCCACTTTATGACTCCTCCAAACGGTGTCATCAATGTTAGTTTGGAGCCATTGCGCGCTGCAGGATACTTAGGTATACTGGTAGCGTTTTGTGCTGTGTTCTCGCTGATTTGGCTTGAAGTGGGCGGTTTGGGTCCTGCTCGGGTTGCAAAGCAGCTAATGGACAGTGGCATGCAGATTCCGGGTTACCGTCGTTCTGGGCGTCCGATTGAGCAGATATTGAAGCGTTACATTCCAGTGGTGACGGTGCTTGGCGGCATAACAGTGGGTTTGGTAGCTGGCATCTCGGATTTCCTTGGCGTGTTTGGCTCAGGCACGGGTATTCTGCTGTCAGTGGGCATCATCTACCAGTACTATGAACTGTTGATGCGTGAGCGGGCTGCAGAGATGTTCCCGGCGTTCCGCAGAATCTTGGGCGATTAGGCGCCTGCAACCTTGAAGGCACTTTTTTGCCTTTCAATTTTTGTTTAAGGAAGTTTTGTGATTTTTTTCTATAGCCCCCCTTATATAAAGGCGGATTCTGGGCTATGTTGAAGACGGCGAGGTCTCTCAGCTGTGACCCCCCTCCCTTATATAA
>CAYMLF010000253.1:0-2846 GCA_964391275.1 uncultured Candidatus Bathyarchaeia archaeon | reverse complement strand
GACACAGTAAAATTTCCAAATCTATATTCGCAGCAATCTTAGCAATAGCATTAATAACATCAACATTCGCAGCCACTGCGATTGCATTTACACCTGGACAATCATATACCTCACCGGATTATGCAGACTATGTAATCTCGGAAGGTACAGCTGCTAACGACTACTACAGTAGCAGACAATACTCATATGTTATCAACCAGTGGGCTTCAGAATATGGTCCGTTGGTCGGTAACACTTCTACTTATCCTGCCGCTGATCCTAACTATGATTGGTTTAATGCCAACAAAGCCATACGTGTCGGTATGACTGAATTCGGAGAATTTGCTTCTCCAGAAAACGCAGGTATCGCGTATGGTGCCGACAATGATGAATTTGACATCACAGAAAGCTGGGCATCAGACCACATATTGGAAAAGTATTGGATTCAAGGCTGGACTTTGTCAATGAACTATATGCGTCAGGGCGAAGAACGCTCTATTCATGCATGGGCCATCTACAGTGACTTAACTAACAAAGAAGATGGTAGGGAAGTCTACAGTTGGTATGGTGACTATTGTGACTATATGGTTCAAGGTAGACAAGTTACTGCTGGATCTTTAATTCCGGCAGGCGTAGATGTAATTTATGACAGCGCTAGACTTTTTGTTGCAAGAACACACACTATCGTTCGTGACGGTTACTTTAATGAAGATGTTGCAAAAGTAACATTCACACTCGTCTTCAACAAGGATACAAAATATGCAATTGCATACAAGGATGTCAAGGTCTTACTAGACTCAAAGATTTTAGACAGAATAATTAACTTCACCTTTACAGAACGCTACGAAATTGACTTGGCAAGAGGAATTAACCCCTCAAACACAGCATACATCCACTACTTCGATGAATTCAACGAAACCGTCTATCAACACCCACTAGTCGGAAACAACACCTATGATGTACTGCAAGCTTTCGATGGTGGAAGAAACTACATATTCTTTGCTGGTTATTGGCCATCAACTACTGAGCACACAGTGTATAATCCACTAGTGCCCAGAGAAACTATGGTGGGTGCACCATGTAACCATGCTGGAATGCGTATTCTACCTGTCGGTACAGCTGTATCAGACATGCCAGTAGAGCCAAGCACTCCTTGGGTTATTGCTCAATGGCAATATGACGAAGAAGAATATCCAAAGTTACTCAACTTCCTAGCTAAAGCAGATGTTAACCGTGAAATCCGCTTTGTTGAAGTCTTCGGAATGACAGATTACAACAAAGGCACTGGAATAGCTCCAGCTGTCTCTGATGTTCAAGGTCAAGCCATTTACAATCCATATGCACCATTCGTTGCAAAAGACATCAACGCAACAGACGCAATCAACTTTGTTGATGTAGAAGTTCAATATCTAATGCACCAAGTATTCAACCCTGAAGACTTAACAACTATCGGTAACGTCAGTGATGATCCATTTATGTGGATGGGTCTAGGTCAATCTTCAGCTACAACTGATAGTGCCGGCGCAGTTATGCTAACCGACATCGCAGGAAGAGCAGAACCTCTATCATTATTCGACAAACACGATGACTTGTTCCCCTGGACAGAAGATGATTTGAACGAAGGTACAATACCCTTCGGTCTAGAAGTCTTCGATGGTAGTTACGCTGAAGTATTCAGCAACACTGAAAGAGGAACAGGCGCAGACAGCACTGAATATGTACGAACTGGACTTTTAGACTTCGTATTCTGGACATATGATGACGAATGGCAGAGTCCACCACAGCCAATAGCAGGTGGGGACTCTTACGTGGGTGACTATTGGTATCCATCAAAGAATCCGTTAACTGAACGTTGGACGGGTTGGTGGTACGATTATGATGAATTGGTTGGCTATGATGCAATTACTTACAGCCCTAACGGTATCTTATCTGTTGGTGGTGTGAAGGCTAACGGATTAACAAGATACTTCAACGATTACAACTTTGCAATTACTCGAGAAGGCACCTCACCAGCTGCAAGCATATACGACTTACACACCTTTGGTCTCTTGATTGATGCTCCAACTAGCGATCCAAGTCTACCAACATATGACTTCTTCCCAGTATCAACTTGGGCAAGCAGCTATAACGAATTCGGCTACTCTGAAGGCTACGCAGTAATATCTATCGCACGTGACATTAACGGCACCCGTGGTTTATCCGTTTACGGATGGGATGGACGTGACACATACTGGGCATCAGCTTGGGCATCACAATACTTAGACCAAGACTACAACCAATGGGTACCTGCAGGCGCAACAGCAATCATACTAAACATTGAATACACTGATGAATTCCAAGAACCAAGTGGCTTTGAAGTCGTCAAAGTATTAGGTACAATCACAGAATTCGGAACTAACCTATTCTGGAAAACCTATGCTGGTGGCGCATATGACCAAAATGACAACCTATGGAACGAAGACCCATTATCACCCCTATGGAGCACTGGCGACTCAGACTTTACTCTACCAGACCTCGACGATGAAATTGAACGTGCCGAATGTGAATACAAAGTTTGGTGGTTCGCGAAACTTCCAACAACAACAACTGCAAAAGTTCAATTTGACCCATAAATAAGTAAATTACCCCTTTTCTTTTTTATTTTTAAAATTTTTTAAAACAATGTGTTTTTTAGATTTAGAGTTATTTTTGTTTCTATAATAACTTGAATTATCACTGTTAGCTTAATCTTTCTCAGAAGTATAGTGTTTTAAGATAGTGCTCGAGATTTTTTTAGTTTAACCTTTTATATTTTTATAATTCCATTACTTGATGTTCTATCTAGAAAATGGGCTACACTTTTTCTTTGAGGTATATTTCTGCTGGCG
>CAYMLF010000252.1:0-2864 GCA_964391275.1 uncultured Candidatus Bathyarchaeia archaeon | reverse complement strand
AGTAGCGGCGCCATCGGACCCAAGCCACTTGACAAGGTAAAGGTAGGCGGTAACGTGCTGGGCAAGTTCCTCGCCCGCGTTGCCCTTATGGATGTCACAGCCACAGGCGCTTTTCCACTGCTGCTCTCTGTTACCTTGGGCGTGGAGAAAGACCCAACAGGCGACCAAATCATTGAAGGCATACGCAAAGAAGCTCGACTGTTAGGTTTAGACCCAAACCAAGTGCTCTTAGAAAACACGGAAGACAACATTGAAACCGTGCAGACGGGCGCTGGCTTAACCGTTGTTGGGTTTGCAAACGAGGATGAACTTCGGCTGGCTAAAACCTGCCCCGGCGATGTCGTGGTCGCGATTGGCAAGCCCAAGGTCGGCGGTGAGGTCATCCCTGCGGAGGCGCGTGGGGAAATTGCTGATTTACGCAATGTTGCCCAGTTGACGCAGAAGCGGTATGTACATGATATCGTTGCTGTGGGCGGGTTTGGGATTGAGTCTGAAGCGCGGATGATGGCGTTTGGCGTTGGCAGACAACTAAAACTAATCGAAGTGAAAGGCTTGGATTTGAACAAGTCTGCTGGTCCAGCCAGCGTTATTTTAGCAAGCGTTGATCCAGAACGTCTTGAAGACTTAAAAGCGCTAATCTCGAAACCGTTGAACGTTATCGGCGAAATCCTGTAGCTTACGCATGCACCTTGGTTTTTAAGAGGTGCCCATTTCTGTCTATTTCGCTTGCGCGTATTCGTGTGGTTGAGATAGGTTTGTGGTTATCTGCTGGAACCAGAGATATAACTATAATCGCCAGCGGAGGCAAGCCTACTTCGACGCGTTTTTGATTGATTTCTTTTCCTATTTTAGCAGTTTCTTGGCTAACCACCAACGCGTCTAGACCATCTCGTTCTAACGTTAACCCGTAAGAAGTTTGCAGGGGAACAACGTCGAATCTGCCCTTGTAACCGCATTTATCCAGAAAAGCCTTCAAATCCCCAAGCCGCTCAGCATACGATGCAGTCTTATGGGGCTTACCCATTTTTGCAACAAACTCATCACTTGTCAAGCCGATAACGATGAATTCGCCAACTTCAAAAGCTTTGCTAAGAAGAGCCCTGTGCCCCTTGTGAAGTTCATCGAAAGTTCCGCCAACTGCAACTTTACTATATTTCTTCCCCATTGCCAACCAACCTGGCACCTTGGAAATCGATTTTGCTGATAATGACTTGATTTTTTGGTAATACTTGCTTAAAAGCTTCTGCTACCGAAACCGCGTTTTCTTCCAAAACCAAAGCATGAACAACTTCACCAATCATGTTTTGCGCGGCACCTACTGCCCCAGCTTTCTGAGCAAGATTCACTAATTCGGAAACTTTTTCGCTTGCAAAACCAGCTTTCTGAGCAAAATCCCAGCAGCAAACCAAAAAATTCTCAACACTTGGTTCCGCAAGGATTTTCTCGAGCGTTATTCTGCCAAATTTGTTAATGGTTTTTTTCTTTTCAGGCGATGAAAGTAGAGTTTTCGGAATTTTTGTGTCATAAAACCCTGCGACTACCACGTAGTCAGGGTTGATTGGGATGCGGTCGATTTGGCAAATTCCAGGTGCGCCTGGTTCCGTGACGAGGATGCAGCCTCCGCCTACAGTTAGGGAGCTGACGGTGCCCAAGCCAGTTTGGCATTGAATTTCGGCTACGTGAGCGATTTTTCCGATTTGGTTATACGTTAATGGAAGGTCTAAGGCTTCTTTGAGCGCTAAAGCCGTGGTTAAGGCGCCTCCTGCGCTGGTGCCAAACCCCATGCCAATTGGCACGTCAATCTTGTGCGCAACGGTGACGGCGTAGTTGTCGCTTGCTTGGTCTAGCATTGCTTGAACCACGTTTTTGGTTGTTTTGGCTTCAAGAGTATACTGCTTGTTGATGAAAACTTGGAGGCTGTTTACCTGAGCCTCTTTGACTGTGACTTTTGTTTTCACGCCCTTGTCAAGCCCAAAACCGCCGCCTATAGCTCCGATTTTCTCTAAATCGGTGAGGGGTGTGCCGTCGGCTGAGGAGTTGTGGATTTCAAAGAAGCTGGAGATTGCTCCAGGCGCAAAAGCTTTAGCGGTTTTTTGGTTCATGGATTCGCCTTTATTTGGTTTTGTCGGCGTTTACGAAGGAACGGGAAGGCTAAATAGCCAACTCTGATTAGTACGGGTGAAATCAATAGGACAAAGGGAATTTCTGTAACAAATGTCCAAATGAAAACTATTGGAACAAACGTTGCAGGAATCGGTCCTGAGGAAAAGTATTGACCTTCCCCGAAGAAAAATTGGCTGTAACCAAATACTGCTATGGCAACGATTGCTGCGCCAATGCTTTGAGAAATTATCGCAGCGATGCCAAATGAACGGAATTCAGGCCATTGCCTGCTGATTAACAGAAACAAAAATGCGCTGACTACCATCGAGACGCTAAACAATGCAAGCGTCAATTGTGTTGAAAACATTGTGAAAGCGGTTGACTCTGCAGGCAAGAATACTGTTGGTAGCAGCAGACCAGCTAAAACTACGCCGATTCCAAGAATTAAGGCTGTGAACGTTTTTTTGCGGCTCATTTTTGTTTTTGTGAGATATCCTATTAGGAAGAAGACGACAAAGTTGGCTGTTACACCAGCCGTCAAACTTAGTAATGGATCGCCATGGAATAAAACATCCCTAATGAAAATGCCTACAGCTGCGCCTATCCCGCCCACCCATGGACCAAACAGGACGGCGAAAACTGCTGGGATGAAAGCTGCTGGCCAAAAGGCTACACCTCCTAGAGTAAAGCCAAAACTTGTAATGTATCCAACAACAAAGTATAGTGCTGCGCATATAGCGGTTGCAGCGAAGTCTAAGGCT
>CAYMLF010000251.1:0-2884 GCA_964391275.1 uncultured Candidatus Bathyarchaeia archaeon | reverse complement strand
TGTGCATTTAACTGTACTTGAGAGGGAAATTTAATGTATTTTTTGAGTGCCCCTTGTGGGGAGACCGTTCCCCTGATTTTGAACATGTCTTCATGAACTATAACTGGTAAATCTTCTTTACCAACAAGTTTTACTACCGACGCCAAGCCACCAAAATGGTCATAATGTCCATGTGACAAAACGATACAATCAACTTCATTGATGCTCAAACCCATTCGTTTTACATTTTCGGCGATAACGTCTGAACTGCCGCCTGTATCAAACAAGATAACTTTTGATTTTTTTCCACTGAAGACTTTTATAAGCATTGAAAAGCCATGTTCTGCAATCGGCAGTTGCGTATGCGTGTTTTGCCAGTCTGGACCATATTGTTCTTTTGTCCATTGCCAGAAATTTTGGACTTGTTTAAGGTTTACTGGTGAAATAAAATCTATCGAGTTATCAACAACACTGGTTATTTCTACACTGTCAACTTCTGTTAACTGAACATTCTGTTTACTCTGCATAATAATCGCCTTATAATGTGCCTTTATAGTTGCTTGTCGTGGGGCAACCAACACATCTTTTTGTTTGATACCGGTTGCAGGGAGTACACTCAACCTTGCATGGAGCGGTCTTCTTTTTCTTCTGCGCAAGGTTTTCCCTTATTTGGAGATATGGTGAAAAGTATGTTTCACTTACAGGATAAAACTCTGAGCGGCGTATGCCTTTACTGCATCTAAGGGAGCATTTTTCCATGGATATACTTTCGAGAGTTTCTTTGGTTTCTGCAACGACAAGCGCGATTAAATTGTAGCCGCCTATGGTTTTAAAAATTTGTACGACACGGGGGCACTCATCGAATCGGTCAAGAAGGTGCTGCATTGCTTCAGCACTTTCCATTTCAAGCATAACAATGGCAGGGTAAAGTTTTAGGGTGTTTGGGTTGAGTAGCGCAGATATTTTTATTGTTCCCTTTTTTTGTAGCCGCTCAAGCCTTTTTTTGGCACCCATGCTTGTTAAGCCTATGTTTTTTGCTATCTCTTGTAGCGTTGCTCTGCCGTCTGCTTGAAGTATAGTAATAATTTTTTTATCTTTTTCGTCCACTGTTTTATCTGCTCTTGTTTATTTTTTAAACCAAACATATTAATATTATTTTAGTTATTAAACTTTCGCAAAAACCTTCAAGGTGTTTAAGATGACAAGCAACAACACAAAAGAATGCAACGAAGAATGCGGTTCATGCACTTCAGCAAACCAATGCAATGACGCAAAAAAAGAAGAATACCTAAAAAAGCAAAAGCTAAAACTGAAACTATCAAAAATCAAACACAAAATCGCCATCATCAGCGGAAAAGGCGGCGTAGGCAAAAGCACTGTAACCGCCAATCTCGCCATAGCGTTTGCCATGCAAGGCAACAGAGTCGGCGTGCTAGACGCAGACATTCATGGTCCATGTATTCCAAAAATGCTTGGCTTAAAAGGTCAAACATTAAAAGGCAGCCCAGATGGAGAACTTTTACCAGTCATTGGTCGTTTAGGAATTAAAGTTGCATCAATTGACTTCCTACTTCAAAGTGATGAGATGCCAGTTATTTGGCGTGGCCCCTTAAAGATGCGGTTAATAGAACAGTTCTTGTCTGACATAGCTTGGGGCGAACTTGATTATCTCTTAGTCGATTTACCTCCTGGAACAGGCGATGAACCATTAAGCGTTATGCAGTTAGTCCCCGACATGGATGGCGTACTAATTGTAACTATGCCATCTGAAGTTTCCGAATCAGTAGTGAAAAAATCAGTCACTTTTGCCAAGCAAATAGGCGTCCCAATAATCGGCATAATTGAAAACATGAGCGGTTTTGTTTGTCCAGACTGTGGAAAAAAGGTTGACATTTTCAAGTCTGGTGGTGGACATAGGATTGCACAATCACTGTCTGTTCCCTACTTAGGCAGCATCCCTATAGACCCTAAAGTTTGTGATAATGCCGACGAAGGTTTATCTTTCCTATCTGAAAACCCGACCCTACCAACAGCTGTAGCTTTCATTGAAATAGTAACCAGAGCCAAGCAATTTCTCACTAAACAAACGCCACAATAACACACAGGAGAGGTTGAAATGAAAATATGCGTGAGCTCAACCACAAACAATTTAGATGGACAAATAGACCCTCGATTTGGCAGATGCAATTACCTGCTGATTATTGACTCACAAACTATGCATTACGAGTCCATCCCAAACATGGCTTGTAGCGCAACCGGCGGTGCGGGAATCCAAACTGTACAAACAATTGCTGATAAAGGAGTTAAAGTGGTTATAACCGGAAATGTTGGTCCTAACGCTTTGAAAGCATTATCAACTTCAGGCGTTGAAGTGATAACAGGCGCGTTTGGTACAATCAAAGAAGTTATTGAAAAATTTAACAGGGGAGAACTGAGCCGAACTAGGTATTCCCCAACTGAGGAACACTTTAACAACAAAAATTAAGGAAAAGAAGGCTCTTTATGGTGAATAACATTATTATCCTTGAAACAGTTGGAGGTGAAATTAAAGTTGACTGAAAAAATAATTGTTCCAACTGAAACTCAAGAGGGTCTAAACGCAAATCTAGCTGAGCATTTTGGCAGAACACCGTATTTCACAGTAATCGAATTAGAGAACAATGAAGTCATTAATGTAAAAACAATCACAAATACCAGCGAACACGCAGGAGGAGCAGGATTCGCTCACGACCACATCGTAGAGCAGCAACCCAACGCATTGATAGTATACGGCATGGGTCCTAGAGGAATAAATGCTTTCCAAAACGCCGGCATAAGAGTGTTGAAAGCAAACGCAGACACTGTTAAAGCAGTAATTACAGCATATAAGGAAGGCAAACTGCAAGAGCTATCTGAAGGCTGCCAA
>CAYMLF010000250.1:0-2901 GCA_964391275.1 uncultured Candidatus Bathyarchaeia archaeon | reverse complement strand
CTTTTCCCCACAACAACTAAGCAAAAAAGCCGCCACACCACACAGATGCCAAGGCAGACCACAAAAAGAGCACAGGTAACGACAAAACTTAATTATCAAATCCAACTATGACAAGCATTTAAACAGGTGGCAAAGCAAGTTGAAAGCAATCATCTTTGGCGCGCCAGGCGCAGGAAAAGGCACATACGCTTCAAGACTCAAAGCCAAACTCGACATCGAAGTCATCTCGATGGGCGACATCTTCCGCGAATTAGCAAAACAAGACACTGAACTGAGCAGAAAAGTTAAGAGCTACATGGAAAAAGGCTCCTTGGTTCCCGACGAAATCGTCACTGAAGTGCTAAAGCAGCACATAGCCAAAATCCCAAGCGAAAAAGGCATCCTCTTTGACGGTTACCCACGCACGCTTGAACAAGCTAAAGCGCTTGATTCAATAGTAAAGATTGATGTTATCATACTTTTGGATGTGCCGGACTGGATAATAATCGAGCGTTTATCTTCACGGCGAATCTGCAAAAAATGCGGCGCCGTCTACAACACCAGGTTCCTTAAGCCTAAAGTTGAAGGCGTCTGCGACAAATGCGGCGGACCACTTTATCTGCGGTCAGACGATAACCCTGAAGTCATAAAGAACCGCCTGCAAGTTTACCAAAACCAAACCGCCCCACTACTGCAATTCTACAAAGACAAAAAAGTGCCCTTTGTACTGTCAAAAACAACATCTCTAGACGCTCCGCCAGACGAACTTGCTGACAAAATAATAGAAAACCTAAAAAAACTAAAATTCGCCTAAATATCCAAAATAAACTCTAACAGCACGCGGTCAGGTTCCTGAATAACCACCATCCGATGGTAGGTAACTGCTTTAACAGCTACCTTCTGCGGATGCTTTTTTGGATTAAATTTTTCTCCCCAAACTTTAGCGGTTAACTTAAAGTTTTCAGCGGTTTCCTCTATGCTTGTTATCTGAAATTTTGAGTAAAGCTTGCCCTTGGTTTCTGATTTAACCAGCAACGCTTCAAGCCAACTGTACAGCAGCGCGTATTGGTCTTCAGCTTGCACCTCTAAGGTGTCCTCTTCTGCCTGCGCAACTTTGCGGGTGTTAGTGATTGTTTCAAACATCGCTAACGCCGAGTTCTCGAAAGCTTCCTCTAAATTTTTGCCATGCGCTCGAACGTACACGTCAGCAGTGTGTTCCAAAAATTCGAATTGCCCCGCATACCATTCAGTTTTTACCATTCAAAGCTTCACAAAATACTAGTGAGGGGTCACTTCTAATTACGCTTTCGCCTTACAAATATAGACCACAACACTTGAAAAGAAAGTGTCAGGACGGTTAGAAGTGTTTTGAGATGGTTTTGACTGCGGCGGCGGCGAGTTTAGCAGCTTTTTCTACATCTCGCAGGTTCAGCACACCAGTGGGACTATGAATATACCGTGTAGGGATTGAAACGGCGCCACATGGAATGCCCTGCCGAGTTATGGAGATGCGTGCTGCGTCAGTGCTGCCGGGCAAGCCTGATTCAAGCTGAATGGGAATTATGTGCTCTTCCGCCGTGTCTAGTAGCCACCGTAACACTTTGGGATGCGTAATTAAGCCTGAGTCTGAAATGGTTAACGCTGGACCCTTCCCCATCTTAACGCTGGTGTCAAACTCGCGAACGCCGGGAACATCCCCAGCCACTGTCACGTCCAAGGCGATGGCGACGTCAGGGTCAACCCCAAACGCGGCTGCCGCGGCGCCACGCAACCCAACTTCTTCCTGCACCGTGCCCACAGCGCAAACTGACCAGTCGGTTTCTTCCAGAAGCTTTAGCGTTTCAACCATTGCCGCGCATCCCGCTCGGTTGTCGAAAGCTTTCCCCATAACCACGTCGTTGCCTAAAGGTGTGTATTTTACGTCAAAGCTTATGGAGTCGCCGATGGAAACGCCCTTGTTTACGGCGTCGTCTTTGCCGTCAGCGCCGATGTCGATGAAGAGGTCGTCAAAATTTATGATTTTTTTGCGTTCGTCTTTTTTTTGGATATGGGGTGGTTTGGAGCCGATTACGCCTGGAAAGGAGCCTTTCTTGGTGTGCACCATTACTTTTTGTGCAAGCAGTATGCGGTCGTCTATGCCGCCCATTTTCGTAAATTGTAAAAAGCCGTCTTTGTTGATTGTTTTGACCATTAAGCCGACTTCATCCATGTGTGCGGCTATCATGATTTTTGGGGATTTAGCTTTGCCGTGTTTTATTGCAATAACGTTTTCGAGTTTGTCAGTTGCTATCTCGTCTACGTGGGGCTTCATGAGTTTAATCATTAATTCGCGTACTTGGTTTTCTCTGCCCACTACCCCGCAGGCGTTTGACAGTTTCTCTAGATTCTCGTTTAAAGACAATTTATGGTGCCTTCTTGTTGACCGTTTAATGGGTTTACTCTGAAGTCTATCTTATTAAACAATTATGGTGTAGAGTATTTTTCGCTCAATTAGAAAAAGACGGGTTTGTTGGGCTGTTTTCAGGTTTGTGACGGCGGCGGGGTTGGCGGTTGATCGGATGATGGTTCGGGTGATGATGGGGGTGGCGGTCGGCTTATTCTTTTTTGGCGGTATGATTGTTGCCTGTTGGATTCGTAGTAGTCGGTTAACAGCAGTATACCTTGTATTATCAGGAAGATGCCGATTATGTAGCCGACTAGGTCTGGGAATATTAGCAGCAGTATGCCAAAAATTATGCATATCACAGCTAAAACTGGTTTAGAAACTGTTATGCCTACTTTCCGTAAGCCCTCTTGAACAACATCAGTCAAAATTTAGTCCTCCTACTAGATTTCGTCATGGAATGGGGTATTAAAAAGTAGTGGAACCAAGAAATTCTTAAATTGTTAAACCGTATTCCAAACAGGTTAGGTGTAAAAAAT
>CAYMLF010000249.1:0-2908 GCA_964391275.1 uncultured Candidatus Bathyarchaeia archaeon | reverse complement strand
TTAAGGGTTTGTTGTTGTATTCTATCCAGACTTTGCAGGAGAGCTTGTGTTTTTTATTGGCTAACAATCTAAGAATAGATTACTGATGATAAGATTTAAGTTTAATGAAATATACAACGAAGCATATCGGTGTTTATTATGCAAACATGGCAAAAACTAATTCTAGTCGCAGCACTAGCAACAATCGTTGTTGTAGCAGGAACATTAGTTTACTTCAACTATTTCGCAAAACGAAGACTCTTCATTTCAACCACTACAAGCCTAGACGATACAAATCTGTTGAGAGCTATAGAAACCGATTATGAAGCAACACACAATGTGGACCTTCAGATTGTAGCAGTAGGAACAGGAATAGCTATACAACATGCAGAAAACGGAGATGCCGACGTTGTCTTGGTTCACGCACCCTCTGTGGAGCTGGATTTTCTCGAAGGAGGTTTTGGCGTCAATCGGAAAATAATAGCATACAACTTCTTCACTATTGTCGGACCAGCAAATGACCCAGCACAAATTAAGGGAAAAACTGCGGAAGAAGCATTATCAAGCATAGTGGAATACGGACAAGGTTTATCTGACCAGTCAGGGCAAACACAAATTTGGGTGACACGAGGAGATAATTCGGGAACGCACTCTAAAGAGAAAAGTCTTTGGACTGCAGCTGGCTTCAATTATACGGAACTTTCAAATGAAGTATGGTTTGCCAATACAGGACAAGGCATGGGTGCAACATTAAATGTGGCTAACCAAAAAAATGCGTACACTCTCTCAGATATAGGAACTTACCTCAAATTCAAAACTGATGGTTCAATAGAGTTAGACGCCCTTATAACTGAAGAACAAGCGCTACTTAATGTTTACAGTGCGATGGCTGTTAACCCGGGAACAGTTGAGGCAAACCAAACAGTTCATGAGAATATCAACTTTGACGATGCCATGAACTTCATTGAGTACTTGATTTCACCGGAAACCCAGCAGTTAATTAATGAATTTGGTAAAGATACATACGGAGACAGTCTTTTCTATGAAGCAGTGCAGCCTTTAAAGAACGATGCGCCGCAACCTCTTGTAAGCTGGATTAAAGACTACGCATTCTTTGACGGCACTGAATGTCCACCGCAATACAGAATTAACTATTCGCACCTTTATGACTAGAGGAACGTTATATTGGCTGATATCATAGGCGGAATAATTGAAGCATTCCAACTGATAATAACAGGCGACCCTGATATACAAGGAATAGTTTTCCGTTCCCTCTTTTTTTCTGGTACCGCAGTAATTTTAGCCATACTTTGGGGAACACCTTTAGCATTGCTTATAGCTATGAAAGAATTTAGAGGAAAAACAGTAATCAAAACTTTTCTCAACGCGATGATAGCCTTACCAACGGTAGTCTTGGGCTTAATCCTTTTCCTTATCTTTTCCAGAGGCGGACCACTAGGTAATTTAGGCTTGCTTTACACGCCTGCCGCAATTATTTTAGGTCAGGCAATATTGATAACTCCTGTTCTTGTCAGTATTGGCGTCGCATCTATTGAGTCGGTTGACCCTGAAATTATGAATCTCTCAAAAACTTTGGGTGCATCCGAATCCCAATCACAAATCGCTGTTCTTAAGGAAGCTGCCAACGGAATTATTTTATCGGATATTGCTAGCTTTAACCGAGCAATAGGGGAATTGGGTGTAGTCTTGCTGGTCGGTGGCAACATAGCTGGTGTTGGCAATAGAACCGACGTTTTGACCACTTCTATTTCACGTAGTGTTCAGATAGGCGAAATAGGGTCTGCTATTGCTTTAGGGGTCATTTTGATAGTAATCGTCTTCGCAATAAACATAATAGTAGTTATAATGAGAAGAGCAAACTATTTGGTCGAGTTGGCAAAAGGTCCATTTGCCAGGTTCAAACGCTCCAATAAGGAGGACAACGAATAATGTTCGCCGCTGAACTAAAAGACGTAACCAAGGCTTACGGCAACAAAACGGTGGTTAACTCGGTTAACCTGCAGATTCACGAAGGTGAAATACTGGCGTTGCTTGGACCTAACGGCTCAGGAAAATCAACTATACTGAAAATGCTTGCTTTCATTGAAGACCCCACCAGTGGAGAGGTTATCTTTCATGGAGAGAGGGTAAACTACAAAAAAACAGAAGAAGTGCGTTTGGAAAGCACGCTTGTCTTCCAGAAAACAACTGTTTTCAGCACTTCAGTCAAAAACAACATAGCCTATGGATTAAAAATAAGGAAAATGCCAAAGGTAGAACGCGACATTGCCGTGAAAGAAGCGCTTAAGCTGGTAAGGCTGGAAGGCTTTGAAAAGCGCAATGCACGTAAGCTTTCTGGTGGGGAACAGCAAAGAGTTGCTATTGCCAGAGCGTTGGTGTTGAAAACCAGACTTTTACTTTTAGATGAACCCACGGCAAACTTGGATCCTAAAAATGCTGGTATAGTTGAGGAAGTTATTGAAAGAGTTAATCGTGAAAGAAAAGTTACTATCATAATGGCAACCCACAATATGTTTCAAGCAAAAACGCTGCCTCACCGAATCGCGTTGATGGATGAAGGCGAGATAACCGAAGTTGGCAAACCAGCGGATGTTTTCGGTAAGCTTTCCAAGAACTTGGCGAGTTTTGCTGCTGTAGAGAATACGTTTAATGGGCAATCAAAAATCACTCCTGATGAAACATCGCTTGTAGACATCGGCAATGGCGTTGTGGTTGAAGTTTCCGATCAAAAGCAGGGAGAAACTGTAATTTACATTAACGCTCAAGACATAATTTTATGTGATTCCCCCATTAAATCAAGCGCCAGAAACGAGTTCAAAGGAAAAATAATTGAAATAACCGATTCAGACTCAATCGTAAAACTGAAAGTAGATGTAGGCAGGGTTTTTGCGGTTCAGATAACCAAAAA
>CAYMLF010000248.1:0-2925 GCA_964391275.1 uncultured Candidatus Bathyarchaeia archaeon | reverse complement strand
CGTTTTTCGTCAAAATCAGATAGGTAAGGTTCAGGTGAGGTAACGTTGGTAACGGCAGTAACGCTTTTTCGATGCAGTGTATCTTGTTTCTCGCAGGCAAATAGCGGGCCGTCAGGTATATCGCATCCTAAATCCGTTACTCTCGTTACTTCCGTTACCTTTCCAGGGGTATAATTAACCACAAATTCTCTCAGTCGCTTTTCTATGCGTCTTGGGTCAAAGAAGATAACTCTTGAATTTTTTCCGTCTACTTTTACTTGGGTAGGCAATCCTTTTTCTGCAATTCCTAAGCTGCCTATTGCCTTGCGGATTGATTGGGGGCTCCATTTGAATTGGTCTGCTAAGTCTTTTGTTGTTAAGGCAGTTTTGTGTTCTGTTTCCCTTTCATCTACCGTCTCAATATCCAGCTTATTTAGAACGTAGAAGATGTTAGGTCGCCATTTGTCGAATAGGCCTTCGCTGATTTTTTCCCATAAAACGTTGATAAGTAAGCCGTCCATGCTGTTGGCTTTTTCTTCTATCTTAGCTTTTTCTACTTCCTTTGCGGTTTTTGTGATGGTGTCTTTTAGGCTTGGCTCATGCTTACTGAGAGCTATAAGCGGCAAAAGAGAAGCTACCAAACGATGATCTTTTAGTCCGTTAACCCAGGCTTCCTTGTTTATTGAAATCTGTTGATAATACTTCATCCTCAAGTACAAAAGTTTGTTCTGCAGTTCTAAGCCTTGTTTTAGCATCTCGTCGGTTTCTATGACTGGGAGTTTTTTGTCGCTGGTTTGACTATAGAAGGGTAGGGCTCGGCTTTCTGTTGCGTTATCGTCGAACGGTCTGCGTTGCGTTACAATGGTTAAGCCAAAGTTGCTGAAGGCATCAGTGACTTTTGGGTTCTTTGGGTTCTGTCTGCTTAAAGGGGTGCCTGTTGCTCTGCAGTTTAAGAAATGAACTAACTCGCTTTTCTCATTGGTGTTAGCAAAATCTGCCTCATCCAGCACAAGAGTGCCTTGCCATAGATCCATAGGTCGATAAAGACTTGGTATTCGATAGGTTGACATTTCAAAGTATGGACGGTAACTTAGTAGTCTTAGGACAAAGGCTAAGCGGTTCTTGCCGCTTTGGCTTGGTCCACGGATAGGAATTATCGGTGCAAATTTTCCGCTTCCGGCTATGTCATAGGTTGGGTCAGCGACAAATCGGTCAAGAAACCATGAGCCAACACAGATTCTGGTCAGAAGTCTAACTAGAGCATCTTGTCCACAGGGGTCGTAGCTTAGAAGTGCGAATTTGTCTATTTCTTCAAAAAGTTGCTTAAACGTGGTTTCGTTATAATCTGTTGGGACAATAACTAGTCCTTTTTTGACTGAGTCGTTGAAAACTGGAATGTAGATGATGTTTTGGTCTTTTGCATTGGTTTCTCCAGATGGAATCTCCTTTTGTGTTTTAAAAGTGTCTTTCTTGAAGAAGTAGACTAAGTATTGTGGTGGTTCTTTTCGGTTCCAAATTTCCTCAGCGATGAAATCGGGCGTTATCACTGTTGGTCTTTGAACATAAACATCTTTTTTCCCTGCTTCTACTCCATCTTTACAACCATTTCGAGATATTGCTTTGGCTCCTAATTTGCTTCTTAGTGTGCAGTGGGGTAGACAGTAGCCATATTCTTTGATTGTCTCGCATTTTGCAGTCTTTTCAGCGTCGATGCTGGCAACTTGCACACTGCAAGTGTTTACGTCAAAGTCTGCTTGGTTCTTAAAGAGGTCAATTATCTCTTGATCGGTATAGCCAAGCCGTTTGTATTCTGCGGCGATTGCGAGGCGCATTAAATGACCGTTTGGACCTGTGAGTTGGAGCTTTAGAGCTTGTAGGATGCAGGGTCTAGGCTTATTGTATGTTTGTTTTCTGTTTTCGGGTTGCTGAGTTTGTGTTTGTTCTATGAGAAGTCCATGCTTTTTCATAACTGAAAGAAAAGTCTGTTCTATATCCTCTATTTCTGTCGGGCTGTTATCGTTAAGTTTACTGTAGCCTAAACTTGGCGCCATTAAACAGAGTTTCTTTTCCCCTAATAATTCTAAGCTTACAGTGTTGTGATATGACCCGATAGTTTTAGGCTTGGTTCGGCTCCAGAATATTAGGTGCAGTCCATTGTTAACGGTCTGTTCCATGCAGGTTATTGGGAACTCTTTGAGTAGCATTCGGCCTTTCTCTTTGACTTCAGCTGTGACATCATTGCCTTTGCAGTCATAATCAACCACTGATAGATAGCGACCATTTCGGGCTGGGGTGCCAAGTACAACAGCAAAAGCGTTAGCTTCATTCCAGTTAAGAGCTTCAAATTCCTCGTCGGTTTGAAGTTGCGTTTCCCATTTCTTCCAACCTGATGTAAGGATTATTTTATCGTATTCTTCGCCTTTTTTTGTGAGTTTGAACGGAATTACGCTTAGACCTAAATCATGATAGCGTCCAGCAGCAGTCTTGAGTTCCTCTTCATTTGATTGTTTAAAGTTCTCAGGCGTTTCCGTCACCTTTTCGCGTTTTTGGGGAAAAATCTTCACATGCTTCGTCTCGTGCAATACGCCATATTCTTCCCTTAGCGCATCTGCCAACCCAGTTTGAGCAGTCCCAACAGCGTTTTACATCTTCCCCTGTCAGCGCTTTCTGAAGCAAGTTGACTGCTAATGCCTTGCAGTTTTCAAGGGCTTCCAAGTAACCTTCTGGGTAAGTGTTTTTTAGGGAAAGCTCGGTCATGTCAAGGTGTCCTTTGTTTTTGGGTGAAGTGAGTGCAGGTTTCGTCTGTAGGCTTTCTGTTTGTTTTTTGTTTGATGCAGTAGCCTGTTTTTTCTAGGTAGCTGGCGTGTTGCAAGTCGGCTTTGATAATTTCCATGCTTCTGAGTGCTTCGTCGATGGTTGTTTTGTCTGAGAAGAGTAGGACTGCTG
>CAYMLF010000247.1:0-2937 GCA_964391275.1 uncultured Candidatus Bathyarchaeia archaeon | reverse complement strand
CTGCGTGAACCTTAAATTTCTGAAGCTCCTACTTCTGCCTCAATAACACTTCACACTAACTTGGCAAGGGATAGTTTATGGGCAAAAGCGTAACAGAAAAAATCTTGGCAAAACACTTAGCCAGCGGCAAAATGAATCGGGGAGAAGAAATCGGGTTAAAAATCTACCACACCTTAACCCAGGACTCCACAGGCACAATGGCATACCTTGAGTTTGAAGCCATGGGCATCCCCAAAGTGAAAACCCAGCTTAGCCTAAGCTTCGTAGACCACAACATGCTCCAAAACGATTTCCGCAATGCCGACGACCACCGTTACTTGCAGAGTGTAGCGGCAAAATACGGTATCGTTTTCAGTCGACCAGGCAACGGCATCTGCCATCAACTGTACCTTGAACGATTTGCCCAACCAGGATTAACCCTTTTGGGCAGTGACAGTCACACGCCAACGGCAGGCGGCATGGGCATGATAGCCATCGGAGCAGGCGGACTCGACGTAGCCGCAGCAATGGCTGGCGAACCCTTCTATCTTGAGATGCCCAGCGTATATGGCATAAACTTGACAGGTCAGCTTTCGCCTTTTGTGTCAGCCAAAGACGTTATCCTTGAAGTTCTAAGAAAATTAACCGTTAAAGGCGGCGTAAACAAAGTCCTCGAATACTTTGGTCCTGGCGTTAAAACCCTGAGTGTTCCTGAGCGTGGAACAATAACTAACATGGGCACCGAGACAGGCGCAACCACTTCGGTTTTTCCCTCCGATGATGCAACGCGGCTGTTTCTGCGTGGGCAAGGACGAGAAGGTCAGTGGTCAGAACTAAAAGCTGACGAAGGCACAAGGTACAGTGAAGTGCTCGACATTGACTTAGCCAAGGTTGAGCCGTTGCTTGCTATGCCCCACAGCCCAGACAATGTAGCGCCAGTAAGCGAGCTTGAGGGAACCCCAGTTGACCAAGTCTGCATAGGCAGCTGCACAAATTCTTCTCTGCGCGACCTCAAAATCGTGTCTGCATTGCTTAAGGGCAAAAAAGTTCACGAAAACGTTAGCTTAACCGTCTCCGCAGGTTCACGTCAAGCGATGGAAAACTTAGCTGCAACAGGCGAGTTGCAACCGTTAATTCATTCAGGCGCCAGAATCTTAGAAAACGCATGCGGTCCATGCATTGGAATTGGTCAAGCCCCAACCAGCGGCGCCGTATCCCTGCGCACGTTTAACCGCAACTTCAAAGGACGCAGCGGAACCCAAGACGCCAAAGTTTACCTTGTCAGCCCAGAAACCGCAGTAGCAGCCGCGTTAACAGGCAAAATCAGTGACCCAAGAAAACTTAGAAAGTACCCACAGCTTAGTATGCCCGAAAAATTCGTTCTAAGCGATGAAATGTTCATCTATCCAACGCCAAACCCAAACGCCAAAGTGTTGATGGGACCAAACATCCAACCGCTTCCTCAATTTCAGCCCACACCGCCACAACTCAGCGGCGAAGTTCTCCTAAAAGTCGGCGACAACATCACAACCGACGACATCCTGCCCGGAGGCACAGACATAATGTCATTACGCAGCAACATTCCTGAAATCAGCAAGTACCTGTTCTGCAGAGTTGATGCATCCTTTGCTGAGCGGGCAAGCCAAAAGCAAGGCGGCTTTATTGTTGGCGGCGAAAATTATGGTCAAGGCTCGTCTCGGGAGCATGCGGCGTTGGCGCCTAAATACCTCGGCGTTAAAGCGGTGATTGCTAAATCCTTCGCTAGAATTCACATGGCTAACCTTGTGAACTTTGGAATTTTGCCGTTAACGTTTGCATCTAAACAAGATTATGAAGTGGTGGCGCGGGGGGACATGTTGGAGCTGGACGTTGGCGAGCTGAATGAAACTCTGCTTTTGAAAAACAAAACTGGCAATGTAAAAATAAGGGTCAATTTAAGCTTAAGCAGCTTGGAGAAGAGCATAGTTAAAGCTGGCGGAAAACTCGCTTACATTAAAGCTAAACAGAAAAACAGGGAGTAGCTATTGCTTTTTTCTCTTTTTTGCAACTAAGGCAACGACTCCTAAAGTAACCGCTATTACTGCCGCGGCTGCAAACACAACTTCTAACGGTAATCCATATTCAGAGTTTGAGGTGGGCGTCTGCGTTGGTTCTTGCGATGCTTCAGGGCTTGGGTTGGTCGACTGTGTTGGTGTAGGAGTTGGAGCGGTTCTGGGTGTGCTTGGCGGGGTTGAGGGATTAGTTTGGCTTGACGAAGGTTTTGGCAGATTGATTGGTCCAGGTGCTTGTTGTCCCTCTGAGATTTCGGCTCTATCTGAGTAACCTTTGCTTTCCCAGAATCCCAGATAATCGTAGTCTACAACTTCAATGTGACCTACTTGGTTAACCCATTTGTAACCCCATTTGCCTGGAACAACGAGACGCAGACCAGCAAGGGGTTGCCCATCTTTTTCGTAGGCTAAGATTACGTCGTTTCTTGAGGCGTCTTCAACGGTTAAGCCGCTTGTGTAGCCATCGGTTGCGATGAACACAATTTTTACTGCGCCTGGTTTTAATTTGGCTGTTTCAAGAAGGGTGCTTACTTGGATTCCTGTCCAATTGCCTTGTTCGACTATGACGCTGGGGAAGTCGACGCAGAGTATTGCGGCGTGAAGGGTGGTTTTGGGCAGGTCTTTTAGTTCTTGTAGGGTTAGGGTTTGTGGGTTTTCTATTAGGCCGTTTATGGTTAGTTGGGGGTTTGTTTGTGCTTTTGCGGTTGGGTTTGGGGTGGCTGTTAGGGTTAGGAGTGTGATTAGGATTATGGCTGTTGTGGTTATGGTTGTTGATAGAATTTTTTTCATGTTTTTGCCTGCCGAGTTAGGCATATATAAAATATGCCACGTGTCATATTTAAGGAATGCGCAACCAAAAACCACAACAACACCAACATTCAGGGCTTCATATAGGAGATAGGGTCTA
>CAYMLF010000246.1:0-2950 GCA_964391275.1 uncultured Candidatus Bathyarchaeia archaeon | reverse complement strand
CAGGTGCAGTCGCCAGCCGCATAAACGCCTTCAATGTTGGTTTTCTGTTGCCTATCAACCTGCAGGCAGCCGTTTCTGTCCACTGTGACACCAGCGTTCTTCACTATAGCCGTCAAGGGAACGCTGCCCAACGCGATAAATACGCCTTTAACTTGCTTCTCAGACTCTGTTTGGGCTTTAGCGTCCAAAACTTTTATCGCATTAACAATTTGTGTACCAAGAATAGCGGTGACTTTACCGTTGAAGATTTCAATGTTAGACTTGCCCTTCAGCCTCTCCAGCAAGGTGCCTTCAACCTTCAAGTCACCCTCATGCGGCACCAACAAAACATGCTCAGCAATCTCTGAGAGGTTCAACGCCTCAATAGCAGCTTCCTCAGAGTTCCCCACTACAGCAACACGTTTTTTCCTAAAAAATGGGCCATCACAAACAGCGCAGTAGCTTACGCCTCGCCCAAGAAAATCTGCTTCGCCCGCAACCTGCAGTTTGCGCCGCTGTGTTCCAGTAGCAACAATAACAGCTAATGCAAGGTACGATTGTTTTCTGGTCTGCACCTGTTTCTCGTCACCCAAAATATCCATGCCTACAACCTCTTGAGACGTGACAATTTCCGCGCCAAACCGCAGTGCCTGCCGCTGCATTTTCTCGATGAGTTCGCTGCCTTTGATGCCTTCCTCAAAGCCTGGGAAGTTTTCTATTTTTGGGGCTAGCCAAGCTCTGCCGCCTACAATTCCTGAATCCAAAACAACAGTTTTTAAGCCGAGCCAAGCTGAATAGATTGCAGCTGTTAAACCCGCTGGACCTGCGCCGATAATTAAGATGTCACAGTTTTGGGTTTGTACACTCAAAAAATAGCCTCCACAAAAACTTGTACACTCATATTGATTTGAAGCTTCACTAATAATGTTTTATCTCAAGCCCAAGCAAGCTGCACTTTTGCCTTTTTGTTAGATGGTTTTATATGTTTTTTAAACACTTGGATAACCTAACATAGGGAATGCTATGGTTAACCTAAAACCGCTATTCACTCAAGCCAAAAATGGATTGAATAAGTGGCGAATAGCATTCATCGTTTTTGCCGCAATATACGCAGTCATTCTCTTGCTTGACCTGTCAAAAGCGGCTATCCAATGGGATGAAATCAACCATCTAAACGGCGGCTCATTCTTGATTCGAGGCGAATTCGACGCCTACATCGGCTTTAACTCGTTTTACCCGCCAATGTTTGACGCCATAACTTTTGTTTTCTTTAAGGTTTTAGGCGTCAGCGTTTTCAGCGGACGATTTGTCGCGGTTGTTTTCTCGCTTCTCTGTTTATGGGTTATCTTCGAATTCACGAACAAGATGTACAATGCCAAGACCGCTTTGCTATCAAGCGTACTGTTAGGCATTATGCCTGGTTACCTGTGGCTGTCACGTATGGCTATGATAGAGACGATGCTTGTCTTCTTTTTCCTGTTAACCGCAATGTTCTTTTTCTTTTGGTTAAAAGACCGCAAAAACAAGTGGCTGTTTCTTTCTGGTTTAGCGTTAGGTTTAGGATTTTTAACTAAGTACCAGATGATAATTGCAGGAGTAATCATGCTTGCGAGCATATTGTTTTTAGCACGTGACCGATTCAAGCTGAATTTGTCAAAGTTCACAATTATTATTTTGATAGTTATTGCTGTGGCGATTCCATGGATACTCATAACATACCAGACGTACGCTTCAAACATGCTAAACGAGTGGATGTACGCCCTGCAAATGGGCAACCCAGAAAAATCAGTGTACAGCACACGCTTTTCAGTTCCAGTTTCATACACCATCTTTTACTTTATAGAGATGGTTTGGCCCTACAGTGACGTACATCCGATTTCGCTTCTGCTCTACATCGTTAGCTTAATTGGGCTTGGATTATTTGCTTGGAGAAGAAAACCAGAAGACAAGTACTTGCTAATCTGGTTTACAGCCGTGTTTGTTTTTTTCACGTTGATTCCAAACAAGCATTGGCGCTACGTGCTACCGCTGTTTCCTGTCTTGGCGATTTCGGCGGCAAGCTTAATTGTGTTTATTTACGATAAAATGCAGCAGGTATCAAAGGGATTTTTTAGTAAAAAGAGGAAAATACAGGTTGCAGCAGTTTTATTCACGGCTTTCTTGGCAGCGGGAGCATTCTTCAGCGCGAGTGACGCGTACTGTTGGGTAACTAAAGACCAAATCCAAATCCCAGTTGAAGAAGCTACAAACTATATGGCTAGCCGTTTGGGTGAGAACGAGTCGATTATGATTGTTTGCCCTTTTAACTTGTTTAGTCAGGACATGTTTAGGTTTTACTTGTGGGCTGACGGGTCTAAAAGAAGCAATCAGGTAATTCAGTATCCAGCTCTGCCAATTGATACGTTTGCACCCGACTTTAACATAACAGAGTTTGTTGATTTATGCGAAGAGTACAAAGTCAAATACATAGTCCTCTACGACCATGGAGCATACACTCCGTTCTACGGCACCAACCTAACCATAAGCGACGTTACCACAATGCTTTACGAGACAGGACGATTCGGAGACCCACTTGATAACCCATTCTTTGGCACTATGCCTCATCGGCTCTTCCCAGTGCGATTTTTAAGAAACCAAACAAACGAGCCTTAACTGGTTTTTAGCAGCTCAAAACCCGTTTCTTCATCTTTCACGCGCTTAGCTGAAGTGTCTTTTAGCTCTATCATAACAACTTCACCGATAACCCAGACTTCCACGCCTAACCGCACGCAACCAGTGACGGAGTTATCGTTTCTTCCAAAACTGCCGTGCATGTGAAGTTTAGGCGTGCCTTGCTCGTCAGTGAATATTGTGCCAACTGCACAGCCTTCATGAACGCCTCTAAGCAGCGTCGTCATGGGCTCAACTGGAATGGCATCGCCATCTTTTGGTCCAACGACCAGTTTGCTTTTGTCTTCTGCGCCGCCTAAAA
>CAYMLF010000245.1:0-2956 GCA_964391275.1 uncultured Candidatus Bathyarchaeia archaeon | reverse complement strand
GCGGCTATTTGGATTCCGCCGTCGTCAGTCACCCATTTCAACGTGACGCCATCGCTGCTCTGCGACATGCCCAGCCAACGGAGCAAGCCGAACCATCTGCCTTTGAGGTCGCCGATGAGCTGCTGAGTCATCAAGTCCGAGGGCAAATAAGTCTGCAGCAACGTTGAGGTGTGCTCTTCACGGATGGGTTGGTTGATTTTTAGCTTGGTTATTTTCGGCGTAACGCTGTAGCCGTCAGAACTCTTCTTGATGACGCCCTCATCTTCAAGGCGCGAGAGAATCCGTGAAAGCGTCTCAGAATGCAATCCAGTTCTGCGTTTCAGCCCATCAAACGTGAATATGGACAAATCTTCCTTTTCGATTAACGAGAGCACATCTGTGTCCCGCTCGTTAAACGAATAGCCCGCTGGCAGAAGTTGCCAATCAACATTCAAGATGGGAATCATTATTCTTATGTTGGGCAAAACGGTGCTTTTGAACATTACCCCAATCCACCTCGATTTTCCGATGGAAAATAACAGAAAAAACCCGCCATACCAGAACAGAAAAGCTAATGAGCATTAACGTAGATAGATTATCTTAACACAGCGCTTGACTGCTGTGGATTGTCCATATTCTGAAAAAATTAATCCAACACAATTCTGTGTAAACCGAGGGATAGGGGATGGATAAAGCAGAGGCTCTCTTACTAAGAAATCAGCAAAACACAAAAGAAGCCAGCGAATTCAGTCCACCACCTATCGAAAACCTGACAATCCCAGCAACATACAACAAAATCATCTTTCTAGAAAACGGCAAACCCCTCGACTACACATTTGTAAAGGTCAACAAGGCTTTCGAGGAACTTGTAGGCTCCAAACGAGAACTCATTTTAGGCAGAAGATTCTCTGAAATCCCCCAAATACAAGAAGAAGACACCCTGTTTTCTGAGCGCATGGAAATTTACTGCGACGTCTCCACCACAGGCATACCGCTGGAAACAGAAAAATACCTAAAGCATTTCCAAAAATGGTTTCACCTGTACCTGTATAGCCCCGAAAAAGGCTACTTTTTAGAGTTAATGCATGACATTTCAGAGCGCAAAACTCTGGAAGAAAACCTGCGCCTAAACAACAGCGGACTCAAAAACTTGATGTCGCCAGAAAACGGTTTATGGCTTCTCGACGAAAAAGGCATCACCGTCTACGTCAACACAAAAATGGCAAACCTTCTAGGATACCCCAAAGACCATTTCATAGGAAAAACATTGGCAAGCTTCCTAGATCAGCAAAGCAAAGCCAACGCCGCCGCAGAAAGACTGCCTTTTAAATTGGCTAAACCTAAATGGGTAGAACTCCAGTTTACCCATAACTTAGGAACAACAATCTTTACCTTAGCTGAAGCCTCCCCAATAAACAATAACGGGCACCCTGCTGGAGTAATCTTAAACGTCACCGACATCTCCAGCCGCAAACTAGCTGAGCAAGAACTCTTTAAAAGCCAAAGAAAATACAGCGGCTTATTCCAGCACATGACCGACGGCTTTGCATACTGCCAAGTCCTGTTTGACCAAGACGGCGAACCCCTCGAACTGGTTCTCTCAGACATCAACCCAGCATTCAAACGCCTAATGAATCTTGCAGATAAACCTGTTATTGGACGAAAAGTAAGCGAAGTTTTTCCACACTTTAAAAATGAATCCGCAGGCTGGATTCAAATCTACAGAAAACTGTCTAGAAATGGAAAAAACTTCACGATTGAAAAATACTTTGAGGGTTTAGACAAATGGTTTATTGTCCACGCTTACTGCCCCGAACCAGGATACTTTGCAATAGTCTTCCAAGACATAACACAACGCAAAAAAACCGAGAAACAACTAAAACAAAGCGAAAAACAATACAAGAAACTAGCCAACAGCATAACCGACTTGTTCTTTGCAGTAGACTCGTCTTTGCACTTTACTTACTGGAATAGCGCCAGCGAAAAATTCACTGCCATCAACGCGCAAAATGCACTGGGACGACACGTTTACGAAGTTTTCGGAAAAGACAAAACCTCAAGAAAAGCCGTTAAAACCTATCTTGAAGTCATGCGGACACGCAGGGCACAAACGTTCACTGACAAACTCTGCAGGGGCGACCAGAACATAACTTTTGAAATGCGCGTCTACCCCACGGGCAACGGCATTTCCGTGCTTGCCCGCGACGTAACCGAACGTAAAAGGCTGCAAGAAGCGCTCGAGCAATACACGGCTCATCTAGAGGAACTTGTTAAAATCCGAACCGAACGCCTCAGAGGCGTTGAACGACTAGCAACCATCGGCGAGACAGCGGGCATGATTGGACACGACATCCGCAATCCACTTCAATCCATCATTGGCGAAGTGTACCTTGCCAAGGAAGAACTCAACAGTTTGCAGGATGACCCAGTTAAAAAAAGCTTAACTGAAAGTGTGCTTTGCATTGAAGAGCAAGTCAACTACATCAACAAGATTGTCACTGACTTGCAAGATTACGCTAAATCCTTAACGCCCACATTCCAAGAAGTCGACTTAGAAAGCGCCATTAAAGACATGCTAGCAAATCTGGATGTCCCAAGAAAAATACAAGTCACATACAGGGTGGCAAATCCTTTTCCGTCCCTCATAGCCGACGCATCCTTCATAAAACGCATACTAACTAACCTCGCCCTAAACGGCATACAAGCCATGCAGGAAACCGGCGGCGAGTTAACTATCAACGCGTTTGCACGGGCAAAAACCGCCATAATAGCCGTCTCAGACACGGGAGTAGGAATACCCAATGAAGCCGCTTCAAGAATCTTCAAACCCTTATTCACCACAAAATCTAAAGGTCAAGGCTTCGGGTTAGCCGTAGTCAAAAAACTCGTTGAAGCCTTAAACGGCGACGTTAGTTTTGAAACAAAAACAGGCAAAGGCACAACGTTTATTCTTGAAATCCCCTTAATTCACCCATAA
>CAYMLF010000244.1:0-2979 GCA_964391275.1 uncultured Candidatus Bathyarchaeia archaeon | reverse complement strand
ACAGAGCGGTCTTTTTCGCCAAACACCTCCGCAACCAGCTTTGGCACTTGACTGTTGCCTGCAAAAAGGTACTGGCACACCGCGGTGACGTTGGCGACTCTGCGTGTGACGCTGGCGGTTTCAAAATCCACAATAAACGGCTCATCCGACCTGTCTACGAGCAGGTGACGGGGCGCCTTGCTTAATTCGCCGTGGTCTAAGCCAGCCTCGTCCAGCCGCCAGCACTGCTCCAAAATATCAACCAAAACCCTGCGAACTGAGAACCTTTCGCGGTGGGTTTCCAGCCATTTCACAAGCAAGTTTCCGTCAACAAGCTGGGACAGCAAGAAATTGGGGCTGACAGCGATGAATTTTGGGCCTACTTTGACAGCGTTGGCTTTCTTGAGCATTTCAGCCTCATGAGTGAGGTTGGCTCGGTCAGCGTCTAGCCGCCGCATCTTTAGCGCATACCTTTTCCCATGTACGTACGCAACTACGACTATGCCCACATAACCCTTGCCCAACACGGGCACATTTGACGCTGAACCACTGCCTGCAAACTCCACTGCGTCAACTCCAAGCGCTCGCAGTTCTGCAATGCGCCTTTCCAATTCCAGCAGATTTGCGTGTGGGTAACACAGTATCGAAGCATACGGCTCCTCAGTTAGGCGTTCAATGGAGAGTTTGATGGGCGGCTTCACTTTTTATCCTCTGTGGCAACACAGTAAAAAGGCACTGAAATATTAAATTTTAATAGGAGTCTTCCTTAACAGCCTTCTTACAAGGTTATAGTGGATGCCGCGGTTTAGACAAGTCACGCAAATCGTAGAGTTAATGGGCAAAAAAGAAGCCATACGAAACATGGGCATAATAGCCCACATTGACCATGGCAAAACCACGCTGGCGGATTCACTGCTGGCGGGCACTGGACTGCTGTCTTCTGCGATGGCTGGAACCGCGCGAGTGCTCGATTACCTCGAGGAAGAGCAGAAACGCAAAATCACCATCAAAACCGCCAACATAAGCTTGCTCTACAAAACCGCCGCTGCCCCCTTCATCATTAACTTGGTTGACACGCCTGGACACGTGGATTTCACGGGCAAAGTTACGCGGGCTCTGCGCGCCATTGATGGGGCAGTGGTTGTTGTGGATGCGGTTGAGGAGATTATGGCTCAAACCGAGATTCTAACTCGCGAAGCCCTTGAGGAGCGCGTTAGACCTGTACTTTTCATTAACAAAATCGACCGCTTAATCACCGAGCTTCAGCTAAACGCTGAGCAGATTCAGAAAAAACTTGACAACCTAATCAGCCGCTTCAACGACCTCATCGAAGTCTACGGAGAAGCCCCCTACAAGGACCAATGGAAAATCAGCGCTGACAGGGGCAATGTGGCTTTTGGCGCTGCCTTGCATGGCTGGGGCTTCACGCTTGACATTGCCAAGCAGAAAAGTGTAAAATTCCAAGACCTAATCGACGCCTACCAAAACCGTGACCAAGCTAAACTCCAAAAACTCTTGCCTGTGCACAAGGCAATTTTTGAGATGGCTATTAAGTGCATGCCTGACCCGCGTGAGGCACAGGCGTATCGTGTGGAGAAGATTTGGGATGGATATGTGGATTCCGCGGTTGGACAGTCTATGGAGGAATGCAGTGATGATGGTCCCACTGTTGTTTGCGTCACTAACGTGCAGGCGACTCAAGACGGCGGCTGCATAGCGGCTGGCAGAGTGTTTTCAGGTAAAGTCAAGAAAGGCGATAGGCTGCATCTTGTTGATGCCGTAGGTGAAGCAGAAGCTACTGCGGTTTCTGTTGATATGGGCTCGTTTAGAGAAGAAGTCTCCGACGTTTCAGCAGGTAATTTAGCGTCAATCACTTTGCCAGTCATGCTAAAGGCTGGCGAGACACTGGTTGACTACGCACACAAGGCAGGTATGGCGCCGTTTGAAAGCATCACGTACGTTTCCGAGCCCGTCGTGACAGTTGCGGTTGAACCTAAAAACCCCAAAGACATCCCAGCCCTGCTCACGGCGCTGGAAAAGCTGTCGACGGAAGACCCAAACCTGAAGGCAACAGCGGACAAGCAGACTGGCGAGTACCTGCTAAGCGGCATGGGCGAGCTGCATTTGGAGATTGCCACAAACCAGTTGAAACGCGAGTTTGGCTTGGAAGTTGAGGCATCTGCGCCGCGGGTGGTTTACATGGAGAGCGTCACTAAACAAGGGTTAGCTGCAAACGCGAAAAGCCCTAATCGGCATAGCAGCTTCATAATGCAAGTTGAGCCCGAATTAGAAGAACGCTCAGTTGAGAGCAAAAAAGAAAACAGGAGTGTCTTGTCGCTTGATGAACACAAAAACATGCTGGTTGACTGCAACGGCAAAACCAAGCAAATCTCTACAGAAGTGTTGGAGGCAATCATCAGCGGCTTCGAATACGCTTGCAGGGCGGGACCGCTTTGCGGCGAACCAGCTAGGCACGTCAGAGTTAACTTGATAGATTTACAGTTGAACACCACTGACAGCCCAGTGGAGATTATGCGTGGCGTCGGCAAAGCCATCTTCGGCTCGTACTTAACCGCCAAACCAGTCCTGCTTGAACCCGTCTACTCCATCACAATCTCCGTCTCCTCCGATCTATCTCGCGAATGCTCAAGAATCCTAACCACACGCCGCGGAAAAGTCAAGGGCTTTGAACAAAAAGGCTTACTCACCGCCGTTAAAGGCTTCATTCCCGTCGCAGAAACCTTCGGCTTCTCTAAAGAGCTCCGCTCAGCAACCTCGGGCAGGGCGATTTGGCAGTCAATCTTTGACCATTGGGAGCGGATGCCTGAAAAACTCGCTGCCGAAACAATTAGTGAATTACGTAGGCGCAAGGGATTGCCAGCGGATGTTCCTAAACCAGAAAAATTCTTGGAGTAACCGCTATGCGTATGCGTTTGACTGTGCCGTTTGATTTGGATTTCACGCTTTGCTGTGGGCAGGTGTTTAGGTGGAGAAAGATGG
>CAYMLF010000243.1:0-2984 GCA_964391275.1 uncultured Candidatus Bathyarchaeia archaeon | reverse complement strand
GCTGTTGCCTCCTGAAGCTTCAAGCGCCTTCATCAACGCTTTCGCTTTATGGTCTGTTTCAAACCACTCGTTTTCAGGCACAGAGTCTGCAACAATGCCTGCGCCAACTTGAATGTAGGCTTGGTTTTTATCAGCGAACAGTGTGCGGATTGTTATGGCAAAGTCTGAATTGCCGTTGTAGGAGAAGTAGCCAACTGCGCCAGCGTATGGTCCACGCTGAGAAGGCTCCAACTCATCAATTATTTCCATGGCGCGAACTTTTGGTGCGCCTGAAACTGTTCCAGCTGGAAAAACTGCTCTTAATGCATCAAAGCTTTGCAGGTTTTCTTTGAGTTCACCGACTACTTGGGACACGATATGCTGGACGTGGCTGTACTGGTGAACCTTCATGAACTCTGGAACGCGAACGCTTCCATACTTGGAAATTCTGCCTAAATCATTGCGTGCCAAATCCACAAGCATCACATGCTCAGCACGTTCTTTAGTATCGGCAAGGAGTTCTTTGCCTAAACGCCTGTTTTCAACGGGGTTTTCAGCGATGGGTCTTGTGCCTGCTATTGGGAAGGTTTCTACCATGCGGTTGTCTACGCGAACTAGCATTTCTGGGCTGGAACCGACGATTTGCCTTTCGCCTGCTTTGTAGTAGTACATGTATGGTGAAGGGTTAATTCTGCGCAGTGCCTCGTAGAAGGGGATTAGGTTGCCTTTGAATTGGAACTGGTAACGCTTGGACAAGACGACTTGGAAGATGTCTCCAGCAGTCACGTATTGCTTGGCTTTCTCCACGGCTTGCTCGAAGCGTTCTTTGGAAACGTTAGCTTTCGGCTTAGCATACCCCAACGTGCCATGGTCTACGGGTTTTTTGAGTAGCCTTGCAACTTCAGAGAGACGGTTTTCTTCTTGGTAATAGTAGAGCGCTTGCCGCCTTACATGGTCATAGAGGAAGCCATCGTCATAAATGCCCATTTCTAAATTTGGAAAATCCAAGTCACAGCACGCTTTAGCTGGCAGTTTCTCCCAGTAACGCACAGCATCATAAGAAATGTACCCAACTGCGCCACCGACAAGACGAAATTCCCTGTTAAAAACCGTTTTTGGCTTAAGCAGTGCTTCGATTAGGGTTAGAGGGTCGCTGGTGTTTTGTGTAGTGGTTTCGCCTGTTTTTTTGTTGTGAATGGTTGCTTGGTGGTTTTTGGCTTGTATGGTGATTGCTGGGTCAAAGCCGATGAATGAGTATTGGGCTAGCTTTTTTGGTCCTTCTATGGATTCTAGTATGTAGGCATGTTTGTATTTTGCTTGGAGTTTTGAGAAGATTTCGAATGGTTGTTGGGTGTAGGGGGTTTTTTTATAATTTATGGGGTTAGCTTGTTTGGTGAATGTTATTTGTGTTGGCGTTTGGTAGCCAAATACGATTCCTCATTATGTTGTCCCTCTAACAGTTCACAAGCATACGTGAATGGCGTATTTAAGGCTTGTCTGTACATAAATGTACATAGCTACTTTAGGACACTATCCATCCAGTCAAAATAAGCCTCAGAACCCTCTACGATTGCAACGGCGAGAACCTCAGGAACCTCATAACCATGCAACGCTCTAACCCGTTGCTCAAGCTCCCCAAACAAGTCAGCGCGAGACTTCATAATCATTTGGTACTCTTCTGCCGTATCGATTTTTCCTTCCCAGTGAAAGTGCGAGGAAACTGGTCCGATAATGTTGGCGCAGGCAATTAGGCGTTCTTTCAGCAGTGCTTGAGCGATTTTTTCTGCCTCAGACTTGTTAGCTGTCGTAACGTAAACTATTACGTAGTTTTTCAAGGGTTTAATCTCCGCTTTATCTTTGTTTTTTCGGAATAAAAGGTTGTTTTCTTAAAACTTTTATTGCTCACTAAGAAATACTGTTTGTTGAGGCGACCAAGTTGAAAGATGCACACCTTAAAATTTTAACATTCATGAGTCAAGTCACAAACCGCATGGACTTGAACAATTTTTCTGAAAAAGTTAATTTAGACTCAAAACAAGTCATCGCAAACGTTCAAGAACTTTCCAAAAAAGGTTACGTATGCAAAGTTGGCACTGGATACGGTTTAACCCCGAAAGGCAGAGGAGCAATCAAAGCGTTTACTCCTGTTTCAGACGAGCAAAGCTTTCATTTCTACACTCAAATCGGTTACCCAACAGTCTACACAGCCAAAAGCTTAGGCGAATTCTACAAGCTTGCAGAGCAGATTGGCGTTGACGTGCTCGAGTTTCACATGGGCAGAGGCGATTTTGAGAATTGGATTAGAGAAGTTTTGTCTGATGAAGAGCTTGCAGATGAATTTTTGAAAATCAGGAACGCAAATTTGAGGGGAAATGCTCTTCGCAAAGAAATTCTCAGCGCGATTGAAGCTAAATACCCGATTAACGAGTAGCTTTCGCTTCCTGTTTTTCCGTTTCCAACTGCTCTCTCCATTCTGGCACGCGAGCGTTTTCTGCCATATCCCATGAATCATACGGTTTCAAATCCAGAACTGGTGTGCCGTCGTAAGCGTCCAAGCCGCGAATGGTTAAAACGTTGCCTTCAACCTTTAGCAGTTCCACAAGGGTTAAGCCAACAGGGTTTGGACGCAGATTGGTTCGGGTTGCAAAGACGCCAACAAGGGGCAAGTCTACTCTTCCTCTGGGATGAACCTTAAGTGGAAATTCTCGACCTTCAATCTGGTTTAAGTAAAAAAGCACATACACATGCGAGAAACCTTCAATGCCATCTAAGGCTTCAAGCAAATCCTCACGGACAATAACCTGCGAAACCCGCGTTTTATCCCTAACTTCATCGCCAACAGCGCCAGTTTTAACATAACCAATCGGCTTCAAAACAACCTGTTCCCCAGAAACCATACAGTTCACCCAGCAATGAAAAGGCGCTTTACCTTAAAGCAATTTCCATGCCCAAACTCTAGTGCTCTCAGAATCTATAGCCCCCTTATATAAAGGCGTATATGAAAA
>CAYMLF010000242.1:0-3022 GCA_964391275.1 uncultured Candidatus Bathyarchaeia archaeon | reverse complement strand
CGCCAGCCAGTCATCTGGTAAACCTTGCTAAACCCGTTTAAGCCAACTATCGGCACATCCTTGGAAAGGTACGCTGTGCTGATGAAATCTTTCTCAAACGTAAGCTGGTCATAAATCTCATCAGATAAGATTGGCAGGTCGTATTCGCCTGCGATGTTAACCATTTCTTGAAGCATTTTTTGACTGTAAACCGAGCCTGTTGGGTTGTTAGGGTTGGTTATGACAATAGCTCGTGTTTTTGAAGTGATTTTGCTTCGTAAATCGTCAATGTTTGGAATCCAGCCTTCTTCCTCAATCGTTTCGTAAGCGACGGGTTCGCCGTCAAAGAATTTAGTGTAGGAAATGTAGGGTGGATAAGTTGGTCCTGGAAATAGTATTTCATCGCCTTTTTCAACGAGGGCTGCAAGAATCATTTGGATTCCCTCGGATATGCCTTCAGTTATTAGGACTTTGTCTGCTGTTATGTCTATTCCGTTTACTCTTTTCTCTTTGTTAACGATGGCTTCTCTTAGCTCAAGGCGTCCCTCAGAGGGCGAATAATAATTGTCATCATCCTCAATGGCTTTGCAAAGCGCATCTTTAACGTGTTGAGGTGTTTTAAAGTCAAAAGCAGCTGGATCGCCGATGTTGAGGTAATAGATTTTTTTGCCATTCTTCATTAGTTCTTGAGTGTGGACAATAACGTCTCGTATTGCATACTCAATGTTTTTTGCTCTATCTGTCACTTTGATGTTTGCCAAAGGCGATTACCTGTATACCCTGAACACGTTAGTAAGGAAAAAAATAAAGCTTCCCTAATAAAAGTAAACAAAAACGATTTTATGCACTTTTTCACTTGACAAGCGCTAAAGAAACGTTCGCTCCTCAACATATTTTTATTTTTTCAGAACTATTTGAATATTATGGCTTACGGTGAAAATGGATGAAGGGCTGGACAGGCTTCATTTTACAAGTTGACTTGACAAAAAGCAAAGCAGTTCCCAAAACATATGACAGCAGTTTTGCGCTTGATTATTTAGGCGGCAGAGGTTTTGCAACTAAAATTCTTTGGGACACACTCAAACCTGGAACAGACCCCTTATCACCTGATAACTTGCTTATTCTTGCTGCTGGGCCATTAACAGGCGTTGGACTGCCTAACAGTGGAAAACTTGTTGTAGCCTCAAAAAGCCCGTTGACTGGCGGTTACGGCGACGGCAACATTGGCACTTTGGCAGCCGTGCACATGCGAAAAGCTGGATATGACGCGATTGTGGTTCAGGGCAAGGCGGAAAAGCCAGTTATTCTGCATGTAAAAGACAACACTGCCGAAATAGTTGATGCCAAAGACTATTGGGGTAAAAACTCTTTTGAGACCGAAGAGCAACTGCGAAAAGTTTACGGTCGCAACTGCGGTGTCGTCTTGATTGGTCAAGCTGGTGAAAACCTGGTAAAGTATGCCACAGTTGTCTCGCAGGAAGGTCGCGCAGGCGGAAGACCTGGCATGGGCGCAGTTATGGGCTCAAAAAATCTTAAAGCTGTGGTTATTGAGGGTACAGGAAATATTCCGTTGGATGACCCTGAGGCGATGAGGCAGCTTGTGGCTGATGGGTACCGTGAAGTCTTAAACAAGCCTCAGTACGGTTTCTGGAAACGGCAGGGCACAATGTCCACGGTGGATTGGTGCCAAGAAAACAATACGCTGCCTACATTCAATTTCCGTCAAGGAGTTTTTGACCAAGCAGAAAGCATAAACGGTTTTTCAATGGAGAAAATGAAAGTTGCAATCCGAGGCTGTCCCCAATGCAACATGACCTGCGGCAACGTCGTTTTGGACTCAGAGAAAAAGCAGTCAGAGCTTGATTACGAAAACGTCGCAATGCTTGGCTCAAACATCGGCTTAGGCAACCTAAAAGAAGTCTCTACGCTAAATCGCATGGCTGACGAGTTGGGGTTTGACACGATTTCATTGGGCAACGTGCTTGGGTTTGCCATGGAAGCTTCAGAAAAACGACTAATCAATGAGGCGATTCACTGGGGCAATTTTCAAGAAATAAAGGCATTGACAGAGGATATTGCGTATAGACGCGGTTTCGGCGCTGTTTTAGCTGAAGGCGTCCGTTCAGCTTCAGCGGCTATCGGCAAAGAATCCAGCGCTTGGGCTATGCATGTAAAAGGCTTAGAAGTAAGCGCGTACGATTGTCATGCAGCGCCTGGAATGGCGTTGGCGTATGGAACCAGCTCAATCGGCGCCCACCACAAGGACGCATGGGTTATCATTTGGGAAATCAAGATAGGCAGAGAAACTTATGACGAGCGCAAAATCGATTACCTCATCACTTCCCAATTGATGCGGGGCGGCGTGTTTGAATCGCTTGTTGTGTGCCGTTTTCCCTGGAATTCGCTGGGTTTTGAGTTGGATTGGTACTTGAAATATCTAAAGGCTGCAACGGGACAAAACTATAGCATCGACAGCTTAAGCGTTATTGGTGACCGTATTCTTAACCTGATTAGGGCTTTTTGGGTTCGAGAATATGCAGAGAACTGGAGCCGTGAACTTGATGTTCCGCCGATGCGCTGGTTCAAGGAACCCTTAGCTGTTGGCACGTTAAAAGGAGCTAAACTTGACATAGTAAAATACAATGCCATGCTGGATGTTTATTACCAGAAAAGAGGCTGGGGCAAAAACGGTGTCCCAAAAAGGGGAACGCTGGAAAAGTTGGGGTTGACTGAGGTTGCCAATCAGCTTGAATCCCTATTACCCACTAGTATGAGCGAGCAAAATACACGGTTTCTTTAGCTTTTCCGCCGCAGTGTACACAGCCTGAGGCAGGTTCTTCTTTCTGGAACGGTATAACACGGATAGTTGCTCCTGTTTCATCTTTTATTTTTGATTCACAATCGGGGTTACCGCACCAAGCCGCTTTTATGAAGCCGCCTTTGGACTCGATGACCTTCTTGAACTCCTCATAATCCTCGACCGTTGTGGTTTTTTCTTGCAGGATAGCTTTGGCTTTAGTAAGCATGTTATCTTGTATATCCT
>CAYMLF010000241.1:0-3035 GCA_964391275.1 uncultured Candidatus Bathyarchaeia archaeon | reverse complement strand
AGTGAGTTTCACCGATGCCGAGGCGTCCATTCTGATGCACGGCCCGCTTCATCGCCTGGATTGTCTGCTGGAAGCCGCCAAAAGCAAAAGTTGCCCCAATACATGTTGCGGCATCGAAAGTCTCCTCTTCGAACACGTAGTCAGCCGCGGGGGAGCATACGATTTCGATTTGGTCTGACAAGCCTCTCTTTACCAGCTTATCTCTGGCCCGCTCGCAGAAATCCCTTGATATATCTATGCCAATACCGGTGATACCGAATTTCTCAGCCCAGAGAGTTAGAGGTTCGGCGCAGCCACAACCGAAGTCGATAACTCGGCTGCCTTTTTTCAACTTGAGCACTTTGCCGAGTTGGATGATTTTTTCAGAGGTAGACGGGTTGATTATCTCCATATAGCAGTGTGAGATGTTCATAAGGTCAATGAATTCCGTGATTAAAGCCTCCTTGAGGAAATGGTGACTTCATTATAACACCAGCCATTAATAACTTTTAATGCTCCCTTATCTGATGAGCTTAACCATACGGGCAATTGGCTATGAAGGATGACGCGGTAATAATAGAGTATTGGGCGGCTGCTTTTTTGTTCCATTGTGTTTAACCTTTTTTGCCTGTTATTTTGCTCTCTTAAGTTTGACTTATTTTTCACCAAAAAATCTTTATTCTCCCAAGAATACACTATTTTTGGTGATTATAGTGGAAGTGGAGGTTAAAGGAGTCGACAACCAAGGACGAATTATCTTGCCTAAAACTTGGCGTGACAAATACCTAAAAAACAAAAAAGCCATCATCTTAACCAAAGGCGACATCATCGAGATAAAACCCTACGCGACAATTGACCTAAAGGAATACTTTGACAAAGTTGATGTCGACCTTAAAGCAGATCTCTCCGATTGGCATAAAGTCCGCAAAGAATTAAGAGGCAAATAAATGACGCCTGTATTTGTGGACGTTAACGTGTTTGTTTACGCCTTCCTAAAAACTAAGAGGCAACTACAACCGCATGAGTTAAAAATAAAGGAAGCAGCTAAACAAATTGTTGCGAGAATCAGCAAAGGCGAAAAAGTTGTCACGTCAGTTGTACACTTCAGCGAAGTCTGCAACATACTAGAGGACCATCTTCCTTTTGAAGAAGCGGTTCTCTTAGAAAAAGGGTTGCTATACCGTGAAAACGTGTTAATCTGCGAAGTAGCCCAAGAAGATTACCTAAAAGCCGTTTCTGTTGCAGAGAACCATCAAGTAGGCGTCAACGACGCACTAGCATATGTGCTGATAGAAAAAGAAAACATACAAGCAATCTACTCTTTTGACAAAGACTTCGACGTTTTTATGGATATTAAACGAGTAACCGAATAAACTTAGAAGTCAAGCGTCCCATCACTTAACTTGCGCTCAAGATGTCGGGGGTTCAAATTCCCCTGGTCCACATGCTTTAATCTTAATTTAAAAATAAAAAAGCAGTTTTTTAAAAAAAGGGTTTATTGGGTTGATAGCCAGTTTATTGCTTCAGTGCGTGTGCCAAAGTTTTTGATTTCTTTTTGGATGTGTTGACTTATGCTTGAGAGGAGTACTCCGCGGAGTGAATCTGCGCCTACTACGCATGAGGCTTTGATGTTGGGTATGATTTTTTCTGAGTAGGTTTTGAGGAGTACTGCGCTTTCTTTGTTGAAGGTGAAGTTTGTTGCGTCTGTTAGGGAGAGTATGCTTTTTGGTGGTGCTGATGTGATTAGGGTTTGGGCTTCGTTTAGTATGTTGGGTAGGGTGGCGGGTGTGGCTCCTTGTAGGTTGATGATTGTTATGGTTTTTCCGTTGCAGTTTGTTTGTTCTACGTTTTTCATTTTTTTGTCACTTTTTTATTATATTGCGAACCTAAAATATAAAGTTTATTAAGACTTAATATTTAACAGTTAAATTATTAACAAAAAACTAACCCCGCCAACAACACCCAACTAAAAAAAGTTCCAACCACTACCTCCCACACACGAGTCACCTACAATATATTGTCCGCCTTGGGAATCTTACGCAACAAATAAGCCGTTCCAAAACAAAATGCAACCGCAACAGGGCTCACAAAAACGAATTTCAGCAAAAGCGGCATCTCTACACCCTGCAACGCAACAGCCACATAAACCAGCACAGGCGCTTGAAGCAGATAAGCCCCATAAGTGATTGCTAAATGCTGCAGAATAACTAGGATGATGAGGAAGACTCTTAGGTTGTCGATGAAGAAGAGGCGGTGTCTGGGCGGTTGAGACATTGGCTCTATTACTCAGGGACTTTTATTTTTGAATCTTTGGATGAAAAAACGGAAAAAAGGGAAACCAGCCTCGACAAGATTGTTCTGGCATAAATTCACTGGCGGCTTGGAGGCAATAAGGCTACTGCAAAACTCCGCTGCAAGAACTTTTTTATTATGTTTGTCGATTTTTGAGTTTAATGTTATCCATAAAACCATTAGCAAAGCCATCGCACTGCAAATCCTCCATCATCAACAGCCCCACAGCACTACATGCACTGCTGCCCCAGTCGCCCCTAATTGTCTGGTCTAACCCCTCTAAAGTTCTAATTTTCTTCTCATCCAACGCCTCACAAAGAAAAGTAATGTAACCAATAGCACCCTCCAACCGAGCCTTCTGCAACAGTCTATCAAATTGATAGCGGTTTAGGAGCAAATCGGCTTTTGCTGTTCTTTCACCCATTTTTTTTCTCGTGATTTTTTTGTTAAGAAACATTATATACTCTAAATGCTCTTCTCAAATTGAATTTTTGTAAAATAACCTGAATTAAAGAAAAATTTAAATATATAATTCAAATTTTATTTTTTGGTGATGAAAACGCAAAATACGCTCGGCAAATGCAGAAATGGCTCACCACTTACTTTAAGCATTAAACACCCAGTTATCGCTCAGTACACTCCAGTGTATGAAATCAGGTCAAAAATATTAAAAGCTGTCTTGGATACAGCGATTTTGAAAGAGATGAGTCATGTAGGTATTGCCAGTGCTCCCGCCATAATTGAGCTATTTGCAAAAAAATATT
>CAYMLF010000240.1:0-3069 GCA_964391275.1 uncultured Candidatus Bathyarchaeia archaeon | reverse complement strand
CCAGTGCCGGTTACGGTGATGTCGTATTCAATCCAGTCGCCCTCTTTTACGCCAACAAGCGGCGCGTCAAGGGCACTTGCGGGTAAAACGGGTATGATTAACACTAAAGCCAGAAGGCATATGATGATTGCTGTGGTTTGAGCTTTCATTTTTCCTCAAAGTAGCCATGGCTTTTGCAGGCTTAAAGCGGTTTTCGTCAAGAATCCTTGACTAAAAAACGCGCGTGGGTGCATGGAGTTTAGTCAAACTTTCTTGACTAACAAAAAAAGGCGGAGTAAAGGGTTATTTTGCGTATGCTGCAACTAGGTCGCGTGCTGTAATTATGCCCACAAGCTTTTCGTCTGCAATTACTGGCAATCGTCTAATGTGTTTTAACGCCATAGTAGCAGCGGCTCTGTGAACGCTTGTGCCAGCTGGAATAGCAATCAAGGGCTGGGAGCATTCTGGTCCCACCTCATTAAACAAAGCTTTGCCTTGAGCTAAGAAGTTGGTGAGCAGGTCTCGTTCAGTGAAAATGCCAAATGGCTCGCCTTTGCGGGTGATTAATACGCTGCCGACGCGTTGTTGCCCCATGACTTTGGCGACTTGAATTATGGATGTTTCCTCGTCCGCTGATACGAGGTTTTTTGTCATGAAATCGTCGACTTTGACTTCGGTTTCTGCGACATCGGGCAGGCTTTTGATTAGGTCAGATGCGGTTATGACTCCTACAAGCGTTCCCGCATCGTATACTGCCAGCCTTCCTTTTTTGGCAATCATTTGTTTGGCTGCTTCTTTAATGGTGGCAGATACAGAAACGCCAGCTAGTGGATACGACATTGTTTGCTCTACTTTTTCGTCTTTCAGAAACAATCCGTAAGCTAACGCTTTGCTTAGTAAATCTCTCTCAGTGATTATGCCCACTGGCGTTTTGTAGTTGATAACGATTAAGCTTCCAATGTGCTTCTCACCCATAATCCGCGCTGCGTCGTCAAGCGAAACCTCTGGAGTTATAGTAGCTACGTCAGTGCTCATTATGTCCTTGGTTGTTTTGTAGGCTGGTAAGCTTTTTTTGTATTGCTCGTAAGCAATGTCAACGATGCTTGGGGGTTCATTTTTCTTTTCTATTTGAGGTGTCGCCACAAGAATCACCACGTAAGTATATGTTGGAAAAATCATATTAATCTTCCATAAAGCCGCAACCGCTATAGTCAGGTTTTAAGGGAGAAACGATGGGTAATTTTTTGTTTATTACAGTAAGCAGAGATTGAGCAATAAATTTAAAATTGTTAACTCCATACTTGCTAGTGTAGTTGCCGGTGATCCAATGGTGAGTTGGTTCGAGGCTGCAAAGCTTTTTTGTGAACAGTTAACTGGGGCAAACCGTAAGCAGGCTTTGGCGCCAATCAGTATTCCTTACGGGCGGCATAGTTATGGTCCTCAACCAGTTTTGGTTGGGGTTGGAGGTTCGCTTAAGGAGCATCAGATTACTCTGCGGAAGTCGGCTGGCAGCAGGGTGGGCAATTTCTGCTCTATCTCGTCTGGTCTTCGGTTCACGTTTTTGGATAAGCATAATTATCATTGGGTGTCAACCTTTCCCTTCTACGTGTTCTATGGGAAATGGCGGTTTGATGCGCCTCCATTTTACCGAAAAGGCAGGCTTGACATTTCCACTTTCAAGCCCAACCCGATAGTTATTGAGAATGACGTGTGGATTGCGGCTAACGTTACGGTGAAGGAGGGCGTGAGGATTGGTAATGGAGCGGTTGTTGCGATGGAGTCGCTGGTTACAAAGGATGTTCCGCCGTACGCGGTGGTTGGCGGTTGCCCAGCTAGAATCATCAAGTACCGTTTTAGCCCAAAACAGATTGAGGAGTTGCTGGAAATTGCTTGGTGGAACTGGACGGATGAGGAGATTTTAGAGTTTGTTCCCCTGTTAATGTCTGATGATATTGACGCGTTTATTTTAGCCGCTAAAGAAAGACAGCCTGTTGAAGTTGCAGGCACAGCGATTCCTATTGTTAATGTGGGTTGACAGTTTTTTGCTTGGTTTTCCTGTATAGAGCTGTCATTGCTATGGTGCTGCCTAAAATCAAAGGCAAAAACGCTGTTGGAAGTTCTGGGACTGATGGTGTGGGCGTCGGGGTTGAGGTTATTGAAGAGGAAATTGACCCGTCCTTTAGGCTGATTGTTTGAATGCTGCTCCAGTCACCTATTTGACCTACATAGACAGAGTTTGCTGTTATTGATGTTGCTCTTGCGGCTACTTGAAAGTCTACTTGACCGCTTACATGCGGGTCTTCTGGGGCTTCACCGCAAAGCAGCATTAAATCGTAAAATGTAAAGTCTGAATCAGAAGAGCTTACTGGAATCGTGTAATTTACCCATGATGACCCTGAATGCTCCCTCCAACGCACATAATAGGCGAAACTGATTTGCTGACCATCTGCTGTGTTGGTTGGAGACTGCGGGTTTTTAATTGTGAAATTTGCGTAGGGCACCGTGTAGTTGGTGTATTTGTTTGGGAGTAAATCTCCGCCAAATTGCACGCTAAATTCTGGGGCAGCGGGGTTTATGGCGGGTTGGGCGTTGGCAATTTTGAAGTTGGCTGTGACGGGGTTGAGTGCACGGGCAATCTGTGAGTTTGACATGTCTCTGACAGAGACCGAATGTTGCCCATCTGCCAAGTTGCTTAAGGAGATTTTTCCGCTGAAAACCATCCAGCCATCAGAGGTGTTTCCTTCGAATGTGGCAGTTACGTTAAAGTCGAAGCCGTCGAGATTGCAGTAAAAGCATGTAGTGGTGTAGTTTGCAAAGTATCTTTGCATGATTTCGCCTTTAACAGTGAAGGATATGGGGTTTGTGTTGTAGGTCCAGCCTTCGTTTGGCGTGATGATTTGGATTTTAGGCATGCTTGCGTAAACGGTGGGGTTGGCGTTTGCTAAGTGACCACCCGTTAAGGCTAAGCTGATGAGAAATATTGAAACGGCTACAACCACTAATCTGCCCTGCATATCTATCAAACGCGGTTACTCAGCAATCCTTAAGTGCTTTTTCGTCAAACTTTCTTGACTAAACCTGCTGAACTAC
>CAYMLF010000239.1:1577-3073 GCA_964391275.1 uncultured Candidatus Bathyarchaeia archaeon | reverse complement strand
AATAAGATACACTTAACAGTGCAGGTAGATAAGCAACTCCCAAAACTAAAACTCGACCCATTACTGCTTAAACGAGTAATGGTTAATCTAATCACTAACTCAGTACAAGCAATGCCTAACGGCGGCAGACTAACAATCAAAGCAACCGTAGAAGTCAGCAAAGCCGTAATCACAATTGAAGACACAGGCGTGGGAATCCCCCACGAAATAAAATACAAAATCTTTCAACCATTGATGACTACGAAATCTAAAGGTCAAGGATTCGGCTTAGCCGTAGCTAAACGACTTGTTGAAGTGCAGAATGGAAACATCGTTTTTGAAAGCGAAAGAGGCATAGGCACCAAATTCACTATAACATTTCCACTGATTTCACAAGGAAAAAACCTTAACCTACTTGATTTTATAACGTAAATAGTGCTATCAGGCTATCGTTTCATTGGATGCAAAGCAAGCACAAAAATTTTTATATCTTAGTGTTGTTTCATCAGTTTAGGAGTAGTGACTAGTTTTATGGCTGTAAAAGTAACACCAGAATATATTAACCTGCTAAATCAAGCTGTTGAAAGAGAAATCGCTGTTTCTATCCAATACATCCTACAACATGCCAAAATGGAAAAACTCAAAAAAAGAGTCATCTCAGAAAACATACTATTCGACAAAACAACTTATGATGCCGTCGGCAATATTTTCAAAGAAATATCTATTCAAGAAATGAAGCATGCCGCTGACATAATGGAACGCATCTATTATCTTGGCGGGCAAGCAACAACAAAAGCAGGCACACCAGTCATTGGCAACAGTATAAGCGAGTTTGCCAAGCTTGGTGTGAAAGCTGAGGAAGAAGCCCTAACACTATATCATCAAATCATTCAAATGGCCAGGCAATTAAGCGATTGGGAGACACGCAGGCTCTTTCAAAAAATATTCATTGACGAAAAACAGCACCTATACAGATTCCAGGAATACGCGAATTTTCAGGATGAAAAAGAGGAACCCAGCAAGGTACCTCAGCCTGAATGGCAAAAAATCTTTACTGATGACTATTTTGAACTATTAAACAAGGCTGTAGCTGCAGAAATCACCGGCATCATCCAGTACACAAACCAGCATGAAAAAGCGGCTTTTCTGCCATTAAGAATGAAGAATATCCCCTTAGAAGCCATCAATGATTCAAATTTCGCAAGCGTTGTAGGAAAAATTCTCAAGGACATCTTTATGGTGGAAATGGAACATCTTGAAAAGATCAGTGAACGAATCTACCTGCTTGACGGCGAAGCAGTGGTTAAACCAGACCCGTTGCCCATGGTTGGCGACACTGTGTTGGATTTCATGCGTTTAGACCATGCATTGGAAGGCGGCGCCATTTCCTTGTATAGACAAATAATTATGGAAGCCACTAAACGAGGAGACTTCACGACGAGACGCATGTTTGAGGATATAGTGATTCAGGAAGAAGAACACTTCTGGACTTTCGACGACTTCGTCAAATAGAAAAA
>CAYMLF010000239.1:0-1477 GCA_964391275.1 uncultured Candidatus Bathyarchaeia archaeon | reverse complement strand
CTTCTTGGACGCACAAGCGTTTGCTCGCTCCATTGGTGAATCATCGTGAAATTCAGCATTGCACCCTTTTTCACGTAAATCTCGGAAATACCCATGTGTGCCGCGTTTGGAACGTTTGAATGCTGAAGACAACTTGTGATTATGTGAGCTTTTGAGTCTTCCTCAGCGATAATGATGTTGTGTACTTTCTGCTCCAGATTTTGCTGAGTAATCATAAGGCAAGATTGCAACGGAAACGCTATTTCGGCACCTTTCATAATGCGCATGAAGTAGCCGCCGCTGAAATCTTCAGCCACCTTCTTGGTGTACTCGTCTTTATCTTTGCTAACAATTTTCCAGCGGTATTCTTCAAGCCAAGGATATTTTTTCAATGCAGCTTTAATATCCATCAGCTCGATTTTGCCTTCATACAATTCATTGACTTTAGCAGCTACTGTCTGTTGGTCTAAGTGAACGAAAGTGCCAGAACGGTTCTTTTCTTGAACTTCAAGTCCAGCCTTTTGAGCTTCTTGAAGAATTTGATGCGGAATCTTTGTTAAGTCATTTTCTTTGCTCATTTTTCCAACCCTCGCTTGTTCTTATTCTGCATGCCACGCATTCCTCGTAACCTAAGCTTTTTATGTCCTTGTAGATGCGCATGGGCTCTTTGAAACAGTGGAATTGACCGTTAAGCAAGATGCAGCCATATGAGGCTTTAATATACTCTAAAATATCGCCTTTGTGCGTAATAATCAATGATGAACTGCCAGTTTGTTCAACGTATTTTTGTATCTCTTTTGATATCATTCGTAAACTTTCAACGTCCACGCCGGAATCAGGTTCATCAAGTAATAACAGTTTAGGCTTGAGGAAAATCAACTGCAGAATCTCTGAACGTTTTCTTTCCCCACCGCTAAAACCCATATTAACATCACGATTAAGAAAACTTGTTAAGCGGAAGGCTTCAATCTGCGCCATCTCTTCTGCGCTGAATTCGTCAGTTGAAGCTTTTCCTAAACAAAGCTTAAGCAAATCTCCAAGCTTTACTCCCGTTATCTCTGGAGGGTTCTGGAAGCTTACAATTATGCCTAGTTTAGCTCGTTCGTCAACGCCTTTATTGGTGATGTCGACGCCTTGGAAGAGGATTTTTCCTGAAACTATTTCGTACCCAGGCAACCCCATTAAGGTGCTGATGAGCGTGGTTTTACCTGAACCGTTAGGTCCAAAAAGTATGTGGCTTGCGCCTTCTTTTAGAATAAAATTCAAATTCTTAAGGATTAATCTTTCTCCAATTTTGACGGTCAAATCCTTAACTTCAAGCATGCCCATATTTATCAAAAACAGTTATTTTTAGCTGAAAATAAACGTTTGCAAAAAAAGAAGAAGGATTGAATGTTTTATGCCTCTGTCTTAAGAGGTTTAGCTTACTTCTATCTGGTCTCCTCTTCGCTTAAGCAATACAACCACTAACACTACCACAATCACAACCACGACTGCG
>CAYMLF010000238.1:0-3087 GCA_964391275.1 uncultured Candidatus Bathyarchaeia archaeon | reverse complement strand
GCGATGGCGTCACGTTGAAATGGGTGACTGACGACGGCGGAATCCAAATAGCCGCAGACATCCAAGGCACCACGCTAAACATAGAAGCAAAATTCTTGACCAGCAACAACCTGAACCTTGCCCTGAAAGCTGCCTATCAACTGATGACCAACATCAGCAAACACTACCAGACCTCAAGAGCCACTGCTAAACCAGTTGCTTACTATGGAAGCTCAGATTTTATGCCGCCAGCCTGATAAGTATTCAAGCAGACTAAGAGCGCTTTTTTTCATATGCAAAAGTTTATCAACCAATAATGTTCATATTTTCAAGCGAGCGTGCGTTGTTGCCTTTAGTTGTGAATTCTGATGTTTGGCAGTTAGACCTTTTTGTCGTGGATTCATCAGCTAAAGCCAAGCTTGCATTTGATAATTTGAAACGCATTTTTGAAGACGCTCACAAAAGCTGCGATATTACAGTAATAGATATTCTCAGCAACCCAAAATTGGTGATAGAGAATCAAGTAATGGTTAATCCAACAACCATTCGTAAGTTTCCACTGCCGAAGATAACCTTAGTTGGAGACTTATCAAACACTGAGCGCGCAGTTGCAAAGTTAGGATTAAACAAATGAAAGGAGATGTTAGTTTGCAAACAGATGAAAGCTTTAATGAAAAGGAATTTCTTGAGAAATCTTCCACTGGAATTCAAGGTTTTGATGAAGTGACATTTGGAGGCTTGCCGAAAGGGCGCCCTACCATTGTTATCGGCGGTCCTGGAAGCGGTAAAACGCTGTTTGCAATGGAATTTCTTGTTAATGGCGTTCGAATGTTTAACGAGCCAGGCGTTTTTGTTGCTTTTGAAGAAACAGAGCAGGATTTAAGGAAAAACACTGCTTCACTGGGTTTTGAGATAGGTAAGTTGGTTGAGGAAAAGAAGCTTTTTGTTGATTATATTCGGATTGAACGCAGTGAAATAGAGGAAACTGGCGAGTATGACCTTCAAGGCTTGTTTGTTAGGCTTGGCTTCGCAATTGATTCTGTAGGTGCCAAACGTATCGTTTTGGATACTATTGAATCAATGTTTTCTGGTTTATCAAATGAGTTAATTCTTCGGGCTGAACTTAGAAGGCTTTTTGGTTGGTTAAAAGAGAAGGGTATGACTGCGGTGATTACTGCTGAGAAGGGAACAGGTACGTTAACGCGGTATGGGCTTGAAGAGTATGTTTCTGATTGTGTTATTGTTCTTGATCACAGGATGACTTCTCAGATTTCTACGAGGCGTTTAAGAATTGTTAAGTATAGGGGGTCGATGCATGGTACAAACGAGTATCCCTTCATTATTGATAATAAAGGATTCCAGCTAATGCCTATCACTTCTGCAGCACTTGATTATAGTGTTCCAAAAACACGTTTTACGACGGGCGTTGCTGCACTTGATGAAATGTTGGGTGGTCAAGGTTTCTTTAAGGGAAGCACAATTATGGTGTCTGGTTCTCCTGGAACGGGTAAGACAAGTATTGCAAATGCTTTTGCAAATGCTGTTTGTCAAAATGGTGACCGCTGTATTTATTTTGCTCTTGAAGAATCGCCTAAACAAATCTTTCGTAACATGAATTCAATTGGCATCAATCTTGAGCCTTATGTTACGCAGGGATTGTTACAGGTGATTTCCACTAGGCCCACGTTGTATGGGCTTGAGACTCATCTCTCAATTATGCTTCGACATATTGAAGAAACCAGTCCAAGCGCGGTGATTATCGATCCAATCTCTAATTTGATTAATGTTGCCGAAGAGAGTGATGTGAAGTCAATGCTTACTCGCATGATTGATTACTTGAAAACTAAGCAGATTACCTCTTTATTTACAAGTCTTATCTCAGGAGATAATGGCGCTAATAAGTCGCCGATTTCATCATGGATTGATACTTGGTTTTTGCTTAATGCACGTCAGGTTGATAGTGAGTTTGCGACGACTATTAGGATTGTTAAGTCAAGAGGTATGCCCCATACCAAAAGAATTAGGGAGCTGGAAATTTCTGATAAGGGAATATCTATAAAATAGTCTGACTAGAACTTGTGGGTGATGTTTTTGTTTCAACTCGAAAATGGCGGCGCTAAAAAAGAGGTTGAAAATCAAGTTTATAATCTTCGGCTGTATGTTGCAGGGCAAACACCGAAATCTATTGAAGCGTTTGAAAACCTGAAGAAAATTGCTGAGGAGCATCTTAAGGGTAGATACACTATTGAAGTAATAGATTTATTGAAGAATCCTCAGTTGGCGCATGGCGATCAGATTTTAGCTACACCAACGCTTGTTAGAAAACTTCCGCCGCCTATAAGAAAAATAATCGGCGATTTATCCAATAAGGAACGAGTGCTTGTAGGCTTAGATATTCAGCCGAAAAAGAAGGAAAGCCCTGAGGATTAAAGGATGGGCACCCCCGATTACGGTGAAGTTCGGGATTCGCTAGAGGAGTTTGAACAATTTTCCCAGAAGAAAGCTGCTGAAAAGTACGTTCTTAAGTTGTTCATTTCTGGGATGACTCAGAGGTCTCTGGAGGCAATTGATAATCTAAAGATGATCTGTGATGAGCAGCTTGCTGGCTGTTATAAGCTTGAAATAGTTGATATTAGTCAACAGCCTGAAGCTGTCAGGAAAGAAGATATTGTAGCTACGCCAACACTTATTAAGGAACTTCCTAAGCCAATAAGACACATAATCGGAGACCTAAGTAACAGAGAACGAGTTTTAATTGCTTTGAATTTAAAGTCAAAAGAGACACCATGAGTTCCGTGCCATGATGAACCAAACGGGCAAGCAAAAATCAATCGATAAATTAGAACAGAAAATTAAGCGGATAGAAGGCTTGCTTGAGGAAAAGCAGGAGCAACTTCGTGAAGCGCAAGAGACGCTTGAGGCCATTAGAACGGGCGCTGTTGATGGAATCGTTAGAAGTACTTCTGAGGGAGATCAGATTTTTGTTTTGAAGGGTTCTGATCAGCCTTACCGTGACTTGATTGAAAAAATGAATGAGGGTGCCTTATTAGTTTCGGATAACGGCACAATACTTTATTGTAATACTGGGTTTTCTGGGCTGGTTGAAGC
>CAYMLF010000237.1:0-3136 GCA_964391275.1 uncultured Candidatus Bathyarchaeia archaeon | reverse complement strand
TTCTGAGCACCAGCAAACGAAACGAGAAATGGGGTGTAGTCCACATCTTCAGCTCCTACAATAACACCTTAATCCACATAACCGATACTTCAGGCGCAGAAACAATCGCACGCACAACAGGCGGCATGTTCGTCAAAGCCGACCGCATGGAATCATCACCATACGCAGCCATGCGTGCAGCAACAGCAGCAGCAGAAATCGCACGAGACAAAGGCGTAACAGCCATACACATCAAAGTACGCGCCCCAGGCGGCAGCGGACCTAGAACTCCAGGCCCAGGTGCCCAAGCAGCTATTAGGGCTCTTGCGAGATTCGGCTTCCGCATTGAACGCATAGAAGAAGTTACACCAATCCCTCATGACGGCACAAGAAGACCTGGTGGCAGAAGAGGAAGAAGAGTTTAAACTCCAACTTTCCTATTTAATAAACGAAAAATTGAAATAATGAGGCGCAAGCCAATTATTAGCAATCTATTGTGGAGTGTCTAAGCAAGTGAAAATTGAAGTCCTTGAAAAAAATGATACCGTCCTTCGTGTAGCGGTAAGAGACGCAGAGGTTCCTTTAATGAATGCGCTACGCAGAATATCACTTGCTCAAGTTCCATGCATGGCAATAGATGAAGTTGTCATGATAGAAAACTCTTCAATTCTGCAAGACGAAATAATCGCTCACAGACTTGGACTCACTCCACTAAAAACAGACCTTGACAGTTACAACCTTCCAGAAGTATGCCCCTGCCAAAGCGAATTCGGCTGTCCACAATGCCGAGTAACGCTGACCTTAGATGCAGAGGCAAAGGAAGGCACACGCACTGTTTACAGCGGCGAACTTGTCTCTGAAAACCCAGAGGTAGTTCCAGTATCAGACCGCATCCCAATAGTTAAACTGGCAAAGGGACAAAAACTCAAGCTTGAAGCTTACGCTAGACTTGGCACGGGTCGTGTACATGCAAAATGGCAGCCTGTCTGCGTCTCCGTATACAAGTATTACCCAAAGATAACTGTGCCAGATAAGCTATGTGATGACTGCACAAAATGCCAAGACATATGCCCAAAAAGAGTTATCGAAATAAAAGGCGGCAAAGTTGACGTTCGAGACCTACAAGCCTGCAACTTATGCATGGACTGTGTAGAGGCTTGCCCAAAGAAGCCGTCCCCTCTTAAAGTTGAATGGGAAAAGAACGCATTCATCATGAACATTGAATCAACAGGTGCACTTCCACCTGAACGAGTGCTTCAAGAAGCTACAAAAATCTTGGGTCAACAACTCAACGAGTTTGAAGAACAAGTAAAGGTTGAAAAACAACAATGAGACAAACAAAAACTACAAATCCCCAGTTAATCCAGCTTATCAAGCAATTAAAGAAAGAAAGCAAAGAAAAAGAAGCCCCAATCTGGCTAGATGTTGCTGAACAATTATCCCAGCCACGCACTCAACGTGCAGCTGTAAACCTGAGCAGGATAAGCCGAAACACAAAGAAAAACGAAACAGTGGTTGTTCCAGGAAAAATTCTTGGCACAGGAACAATCGACCATGCCATAACAGTAGCGGCTTTCAACGTTTCCGATAAAGCTAAGGCGAAACTTGAAGCTGCAAAAGCAAAATACTTATCCATCCCTGAGCTTTTAGAGAAGAATCCTAAAGGCGCAAACATCAAAATTATCCGGTGAACATAATGCAAGCAACCAAAACCAAGATAGCATACGTTGACGCTGACGGATTAATCGTCGGCAGAATGTCAAGTTACGTAGCAAAGCGACTATTAAACGGCGAACAAGTCATTATTGTTAACGCTGAAAAAGCAATCTTTTCAGGCAAAAAGAAAAGCAAAATTGGAGAAGCAAAAGAATTCCTTGACGTCGGCGCTCCCGAACGTGGACCATTCCATTACCGCAGACCCGACCGCATGCTTAAAAAAACAGTGCGGGGTATGCTTCCTTTTCAGCAGCCAAAAGGCAAAAACGCTCTAAAGAAACTTAAAGTCTTTATGGGTATCCCCTTAGAGCTTAAAGACAAACAATTAAGCACAATCAAAGAAGCTAGCGCTTCAAAACTAAACGGGCCGTCCTTTACTTTGGGCGAGATGGCAAAAGAGATAGGTTGGAAACAAGGTGAATAATCATGCCGGCAAAGAAAGTATTAGTTGTTAGTGGAAAAAGAAAAACCGCAGTTGCACGCGCGGTAGTAAAACAAGGCGTAGGCAAAGTACGCATAAACCTAAAACCAGTAGAAATCTATGAACCAGACATTGCACGTGCAAAAATAATGGAACCACTCTTACAGGCAGGCGGAGACGTCTGGAAACAAGTAGATATAGATGTGCAAACCAGCGGCGGAGGCTTCATGGGTCAAGCAGAAGCAGCCCGTATGGCAGTAGCAAACTCGCTGCTTAAATGGACAAAAAGCACTCATTTACGCACAGTCTTCAGCGAATACGACAGAACAATGATTGTTGGAGACAGCCGAGCTAAAGAAACCAAAAAGTTCGGTGGAGCTGGCGCACGAGCAAAGGAACAGAAAAGTTACAGGTAAGGTGAAAAAACAAAGTGATTATTCCCGTAAGATGCTTCACCTGCGGCAAACTGGTTGGAGACAGATGGGAAGAATTCGCAAGGCGCATTAAGACTGGCGAGAATGCAAGCGACGTGCTTGATAGTCTTGGCTTAAAACGTTACTGTTGCAGACGTATGCTGCTTTCAAACGTGGAAATCGTAGATGAAATTCTGCGGTTTTATGAGGAAGCAGAGAAACGTAAGGAAGCACGCAACTTTTACTAAGTTAACCTGTTTTTAATTTTTTATTCTTTTTAAGGGACTTTTTTCATTTTCTTTTTTAGCTTTTTGTCGTCAGTGTCCACTTTCCACTTGGTTTTATAACCGTTAACTGCAATTCAACATAGAGGAGATAGACGCTTTTTCTAAAAAACAGCGTACTCCTTAAACAATGAGGAGATAAAAAATTAAATGCAAGCTTTAAAAGAAAAACGAAAATCTAAAATTTTTTCAATCGCTCTAGCAATAATTCTAGTAGCTTCCGTAATCCTAATCGCAGTACCAGCGCAGCCAGTTGAAGCAGCAGTTTCTCCAGTACAGCCGTACAGTGGACCAATAAAAAGCGGCGATGTTGCAGACGGCAC
>CAYMLF010000236.1:0-3152 GCA_964391275.1 uncultured Candidatus Bathyarchaeia archaeon | reverse complement strand
GTTGATTTGCTGGCTGCTTTTGACGCTGAAACGGTGGTTAGGCACTTAAATGAGGTTGTGCCAGAAGGCGGAGTAATCATTGACAGCCAACAGTTAAACACTAAAGTCTTAGACATCCCAACGCTTCCTTTTGAATTCAAGGAAAAAATGGAGCAATTCATGAAGGAGCAACAGGTAGGAGAAACATTAAACGACTGGTTAAACCATGCAAAACAGAAAGGCATCCAAGTTTTCCCAGTGCCCTACACTGAACTGCTAAAGCATGTGGGAGAAAAAATCGGTGTAACTAAACTAAGCATGCTTACTAAAATGATTAATGTATTAACAATTGGCATCTCGTTTGCATTGCTTAAGTACGATAAAAAACTTGTCGAGGATGCTGTTAGGGCGACTTTTAAACAGAAAATCGCCGACATGAACATTGTAGCATTAGATTTAGCATACGATTACGCAGTGAACAACTTTAAAGACGCCTTCAAGCACAGGCTCGATAAAATCGAAGTGAATGAACCCAGAATTTTCTTAACTGGAAACCAAGCAGTCGCCATGGGCAAAGTTTTAGGCGGATGCCGAATACAAACCTACTACCCAATCACTCCAGCAGCAGACGAAAGCGAGTACCTTGAAGCACATGAACTTCTCAAGACAAGCCAAGATCAAGAAGCCATAATTGTACTGCAAACCGAAGATGAAATCGCAGCTGTAAACACAGCCTCAGGGGCATGCTTAGCCGGTGCAAGAGCAGCCACAAGCACTTCGGGACCAGGGTTTTCTTTGATGGCTGAAGGATTAGGCTGGGCAGGAAACAACGAAGTTCCAGTGGTAATAACACTTTATCAACGAGGAGGACCATCCACTGGTCAGCCGACAAGGCACAGTCAACAGGATTTACGGTTCGCCATGCATGCTGCTCATGGAGAGTTCGCCAGAATAATCATTTCATCAGGCGACATACGCGAGTGTTTTTTTGATGCAGCAGAGATTTTTAATTTGGCTGAAAAGTATCAGGTGCCAGCGATTCATTTACTTGATAAAGGCTTGGCTAATTGCTCCCAAACTTACCCTGTCTTTGATTATAAAGAAACCAAAATTGACCGCGGATTAATCGTTACCGAGAAAGAACTTGAAGGAAAAGAATACAAGCGTTTTGAGTTCACAGAATCAGGCGTTTCCCCAAGGGCTTTTCTTGGAACCAAAGGCGGCATCCAATGGTACACTGGTGACGAGCATAACGAGTTTGGCAACATTAACGAAGAGCCATTTATTCGTCGTAGAATGATGGATAAAAGAATGAGTAAACTTGATTTGATCGATAAGGAAGTGCCAATAGAGTTTAGAGTCAACTTTTTCGGCGATAAAGACGCAGAAAACATTGTGGTAAGTTTTGGTTCACCTAAAGGCGCAATAATTGAAGCGTTAAACCAACTTAAAGATGAAGGCTTCAAGGCTGGCTTTATTCAAGTGCGTATGGTTCACCCGTTGCCCTCTGCCTACATAAAACAGATGTTTGAGGGCAAAAAACGCATAATCGACATCGAGGACAACTATTTGGCTCAATTGGGCGGGGTAATCGCTGAGCACACAGGCACGAAACCCAACTATTACATTCTAAAATATACAGGCAGACCCATGATGACAACTGAGGTTTACCAAGCCCTCAAGGAAATATTGACAGATAAAGCCCCAGAAAGGCAGGTGTTAATGAGTGGCGCATAAAATCTCCGACTACAAAAGCAGCATCTTACCAGACTGGTGCCCCGGATGCGGCGACTACGGAATACTCAGTGCATTGCAGATGGCACTTGCAGAGTTGAACCTTGAACCGCACAACGTAGTTGTGGTTTCGGGTATCGGCAACGCTGGAAAGACTCCTCATTTCCTCAAAGTAAACGGTGTCCATACACTTCACGGAAGACTGTTACCGTTCGCCATGGGTATAAAAGTTGCAAACCCCCACCTTGAAGTCATCGGTGTGGGCGGAGACGGCGACGGCTTAGGAATCGGCGTTGGACACTTTGTAAACGCTGGACGAAGAAACATTGACATGACCTATCTACTGTATAACAATGGAGTTTACGGTTTAACAAAGGGGCAAGCGTCACCCACGTTGAAGCTTGGCATGCAAACAAAATCGTTGCCTAAACCAAACATTAACGAAGCAATCAACCCTGTTGCACTCGCCGTTGCTTCAGGCTTCACGTTTGTGTCTAGGTCATACGCGTTTGACGTTATGCATCTAAGCAGAACCATCAAGCAGGCAATTGAGCATAAGGGTTTAGCACTTGTTGAATGCTTGCAGCCATGCCCAGTTTATAATGACATTAACACTAAGGACTGGTATGCAGGAGAAGACAGAAAAGACCCAGCCACTGGCAAACCGCAACCGCGTCTATACAAGCTTGAAGACACTGGCTTTGACCCTAACGTTCGTGAATCTTCGGAATTATTCAAGAAAAAAGTTGCTGCGTTAGATAAAGCAGAGGAGTGGGGCGACAAGATTCCCATCGGAGTTTTCTTCAAAAACGAGTTAGAACCAACGTTTCAAGACCGCATAACCCAACGTATACCCTACTACTTAGCCAACCCGCCGGGAAAACAGAAGCTTAAAGACGAAAACAACCACTCCATAATTGACCTCTCCGAATTCATGGATGACCTAAAATCAAGCTAATTGCCTAAACAACAGTCCACCCTTTCCACGCGACCTCTCTCTGAGGTGACCCCCCTCCCTTATATAAAGCAATGTTGAACTGGAGGCTGTTGCTCTTGCGGGTAGACCCTGTCCCCCTATAAAAGCACAAAAGAGTTTTAACATGTTATTGGAGCGTTTTTTCAGCCAATACCGACCTCCCCTCTATAGGTGCAGTGCAATGATTGGATATTAGGATGCAAATATGCTGGCGACGATAGACCCCTATAGGTTCCTGCAACGAGTTTCTAATATGCCCCAAATATGTTCGTCATGTCCTTCTACGAAAAAACATTAAAAGTTAAGAAATAAAAAAGATTTGGGGCTTGGCTTAAAATTACCCGACTGTTAACTTGCCGAATTTGCCAACGTTTAGCTGAACTTCACCTTTAAAACTTGTGACATACCCATTTTCGATTTTTATGTTGTCGCCAACGTTGACTTGCTCAATTTGCTCATTCCA
>CAYMLF010000235.1:0-3160 GCA_964391275.1 uncultured Candidatus Bathyarchaeia archaeon | reverse complement strand
CTTAAGCTCCCTAATACAATCATCAACAGACAATTTCTTCGACATCGTTAAACTCAGCAGTTATTTCTATTAGTTCATACTTTTAAAGCAACTGCAGCTCCCACGTATCGGAAAAAGATTGGAATGGATTTTCTACTACTCTAAGTGTATCATTTGGGCTCTTCAGACTCTAAGATGAAAATGCACCAGTTTTAAACGATTCACTAAATTTGAGATTCATAATTGAAAATATCAAAGCTATCGCGCTACAACCAAGCACAAAAAGATTGAGGACAATGATGCGCTCTACAGTTATACCAATCAGGAAAGTCATGAGTTAATTATTTATCTACCTAATCTCATACCGCTCTTGCACGTGTATTGAAGCTGGTTTTGCATGACCGACAAGTCGACTTCTGCATCATTCAAGGAACAGCTGAGAAGAGAGGGCTACGCGGATAAGACCACCGAAGAGCTGTGGAAATGGTACGACCCTTCCAAGAAAAAAGGCATAGCCAGCTTCTAACAACTCAAAATATGCTCGTACTACGTTTATTCGCTTGAGACCACGTTTTTGATTCTGTTATGAACCTTAGGAACTCCTTTATGTATGTGCGCTGGAAAAGCTCTCGTTGTGGGCATCTAAGTCAGATTGGTCAATAACCTACATTCATCGCGCTATATAGAAAAGAAATACAAACAACGCCTACGCGGGTTCACTGAAGAAGTAAAAGCCGAAGGCTTCAACAACCTCACCGAACTCCTACTCTACTAGACAAACATGAACGCCTATCTAATCCCTTGGCAAACAGTTTCAGCCAATAAATTCTATCAAACCAAAAAGAACCCAGAGAATTTGCATTATCTCTTGATAGCAAAATCTAAATTGATTTCACATTAAATATAATAATTGTGTAATTTATGGGAGAAGGAAAAAATGAAGAAAAAATTAATTGCATTTGCAACTTTAGTTGCAATAATGCTAGTTTCAATGTTTGCAGCCACAGCGTCAGCAGCAACTCAGACTATGAGCGGAAAAGGCGCAATAGCCACTTGGCACATACCAAACACTTCTAACTCCGACTCCTTTACCGATATCTATGTTGTTCTTTCACAATCTAATTCTGGAAAAGATGGTAACCTTTACGTGCAAGTACATGGGAAACCGTTTGAAGCAATACCTGTAAGTTTTAATTGGAATAATAATCACATAGAAGTATCCGCAGCAATAACAATGTGGGGCTCAACACATGATATCGTAATAACTTGGCAGGCTCTGCCTAAATCGCAAGGAGTCGCCCCAGGCTCAAGCAATGGCATGACAGTGAACTTAGATGGCAGCTGGAAAGCAGCAATAGCAACAGTCAGCTTTGAAGCAGACCATCCAGGCGGAACCGTATTCGATTCCATGTCAGCCTACATAGTCCATGGCGACGCAACCATAACATTGCCATAAGAAGGTAAAACCTTCTTTTTTTATTAATCATCGCCATATCAAAGAATAATAATTTATCTTTATTGAAAATAAAAAAGCGTAAAAGCCACGATTGCCCTAACAAATACGAACCAGAAAAAATGCCGTCAGGGCTACATAGTCGAAGATACGGAACTAGACTGCGGCGGATGACAAAAAGTATACATTAAAGCTAAGTGCCTAACATATGGGCAAGCTTAAATTTTCTCTAACAATAATTGGGTTAGGGGTCAACTTGTAGTGGGGCGGTTTACTCAATCGCAAGCAACCAAAGGCAGCCAGCGATGGATCCAAAAACTTGTCAATGAAAAACCAACATTATTAAATTCCCAAATCATCCAAAAATTAAGCCTACCTGAAAGCCATGAAGAAATAGAATGGGTCTCCCCACTTAAATGCGACGACCATGCCGAGTATCGAGACGAAGCCTTCTTAGAAATGCTTGGAATAAACGCAGAAAAGTTGGACTTGGCGAGTTTTTGGCCTTCTGGCGGCCCCCAGTGGGATGCGCTAGGCAAAAGCCATGCATCTAAGCGCGTGTTCTTAGTTGAAGCAAAAGCGCACATCCCAGAGCTCATCTCAACACTACAAGCCACCAACCCAAATTCAAAAAGCAAAATACGTGCAAGTTTAGAAAAGACCAAAGCCGACCTTGGATGCAAAGCTGACTTTGATTGGTCAACGACGTTTTACCAGTACGCAAACAGGTTAGCGCATGTAAATTTTCTTAAGCAAAATATCATACCAGCATACCTTATTTCAGTCTATTTCTTAAATGACACAGAAATGGGCGGACCAAAGACTTCAGAAGAATGGAAAGGCGCAATCAAACTACTGCATCAATGCTTAGGCCTTAAAGAACGCACACTTAAGAAATTTGCAGCTGACATATTCATTGATACTTGTGCGCTGAAATAATTAATTAGTTAGGAAAAATTGGACATGGCTGATGGGAAATATCATTGTTCGGTTTGTTGCCGAGAAATTACTAAAGAAGAGTACGAAAACCATGAGAGCATGTGCTGGGAATGCTGGGATGACCAGCTGGCGGAAGAATCCGAAAGCATGTTCAATGATCTTATGTAGGGTATTCCTGATTAAAGTGGAATTAAACTTATAATTAGTTAAGTTAGAAGTCAAGAGACCGAAAATGAGTCAAAAACAAACCCTTAGAGGAGACGGAAAGCTTCACGTAATATGACGCCCACCGTTAAGCCGTCCTTTTGGGAATTGTGTGGCTGAGCTTGCCATCCTTGTAATATTCCATGAACTTCTTCTCGCAGCCTAAGCAATCATACTGCTTAACAAGAAACGACCCATATTTCCATTCTTTACCTGTAAGTTTTGTTTTTGAAGAGCATCTCGGACAGACAGGCATAAATTTTGCACCTATCATACATTGTCGTTTTATGCAAATAAAACTTGCCAACAAGCTCACCTGTTAATTCGTAACTAATAATGCCTACCTAAAATGTGTCCAGCGTAATACTTCGCTGTTTGAATCTGAATATGTTAAACTTTTATGCTCTCTGTGTATATTGTATTTACAATAACTGGGAGAATAGAGGCTGTAGGGTTGAAGCCAGAAGAAGAGGCGCGTAAAAAGATTGATGAGCTGCTAGAGCTTGCAGGCTGGATAATTCATGACTATGAAAACCTGAATTTGGGTGCCGGAGCCGGTATTGCCGTGCGTGAGTATCCTTTGAA
>CAYMLF010000234.1:0-3176 GCA_964391275.1 uncultured Candidatus Bathyarchaeia archaeon | reverse complement strand
CTTTATATAAGGGAGGGGTCTACTGCGAGAGCAACAGTTACCTTCAACATTAAAACCTGTTTTTTAATAAATGATCATTTGCTCTCAGCAGCCTCTAATAGCCCTGCATTCTTTAGAAAAAGTTATAGCGCACGTGGACATTAAGCCTTCACTAACTATTAACGCATTGGATGGAAGTTTAGGATGCCTGAAATTCGTGTCGCAATAATCGGCGTTGGCAACAGCGCTTGTGCCTTGATTCAGGGAACACAATACTACAAAGACGCTAAAGAAGGCGAAACCGTTCCCGGCTTAATGCACGTTAACTTTGGCGGATACCACATTAGGGATTTGAAATTTGTTGCAGCATTCGAGGTTAACAAAGACAAAATCGGAAAAGACCTCTCAGAAGCAATATGGATAAAACCAAACTGCTGCGAAAAATTCTCCGACGTGCCACACCTTGGCGTCACAGTTTCACCTGCACCAATTCTTGACGGCGTCGCACCACACATGCGAGAAACATTCAACGTTTACGATGATAGCAACACCCCAAAAGATAGCGTCGTAAAAATCCTAAAAGAAACCAAAGCTGAAGTCCTCGTAAACTACCTTCCAGTCGGCAGTCACGACGCAGTTCGCTATTACGCTCAATGCGCAATCGACGCTGGATGCGCCTTTGTGAACTGCATGCCAGAATTCATCGGCTCAGACAAAACAAAAGAGTGGCCTGCAAAATTTGAAAAAGCTGGACTGCCAGTGCTTGGCGACGACATTAAAAGCCAAGTAGGCGCCACTATACTGCACCGTAACCTCGTCAGGCTATGTCTTGACAGAGGAGTAATCGTTGACGAAACATATCAGCTCAACCTTGGCGGCGACACAGACTTTAAGAACATGACCGTTGAAAACCGCCTCAAAAGCAAACGCATCAGCAAAACTGAAGCCGTCACAAGCCTAGTACCATATGCCCTGCCAACACGTATTGGTCCATCAGATTATGTAGAGTTCTTAGATAACAAGAAAATCTGTTACATAAGCCTTAAAGGCCGCAAATTCGGTGACCGCCCAATCAATATCAGCGTAAAGCTTGAAGTTGAAGACAGCCCCAACAGTGGAGGAGTAGTCATCGACCTTATCCGCGCAGCCAAAATCGCGCTTGACCGAAAAATCAGCGGCGCATTGCTCAGCATGCCCTCTTACGCGTTTAAGCATCCCCCAATCCAAATCCCAGACAATCAAGCACGCCAATGGACTGAGGAATGGATAGAGGGCAAAAGGGAACGTTAACTTTCCCTTTCTTTTCATGAAGACTTTTAAGCTTCGACGCTAGATTTTCTCTTAATTTATCTTTCAGAAGGTTAAGTGTATGGTTAAAGTTGAAGGATACGAAGTACCAGAAGGTCTCTACTACTCTAAAGATTTTGAATGGATAAAAGTTGAAGGCGACAAAGTTCGCATGGGCATTACAGATTATGCTCAAAAGTCACTGCGAGAAATCGTTTACGCTGAACTACCCAGTGCCGGAACCGCTGTAAAACAAAACGAGCCATATGGCACTGTAGAGTCTGTTAAAGCAGTTTCTGACCTTGTTGCGGCTATAAGCGGAACCATCGAAGAAGTAAATGAGGAAGTCCAGTCAAAACCTGAAACCCTAAATGAAGACCCATTCGGAAAAGGCTGGATAGTAGTTGTTAAACCTGAAAACTTGCAAGCTGAACTAGCTAATCTAATGGATTTCAACGCAGCCGTTGAATGGCACAAGGCACAAGCCGCTGGTAAATGCTAAACGAAGGAAAAATCTATGGCTAGACGTGTAATCGTAATCGGCGCGAACGCTGCAGGGGTTGAAGCAGCCTCAGCAGCACGCAAAAAAGACCGTACTGCAGAAATCACACTGATTGTTCAGGAAAAAAACGCTGGATACTCTCGTTGTGGTTTACCGTTTGTTATTGGCGGGCAGATTCCAAGTTTTAAGGATTTGATTGTTTATCCACCTGCATATTTCCAGATGCTAAAGCTAGACCTGCGAACAGAAACAAAGGCTACTGCAATTAACACTAAAGAAAAAACTGTAATCATCCAAACCCCAGCAGGCGCCACAGAAACGCTGCCATACGACAGCTTGGTTATTGCTACAGGCGCTGACTCATTTATGCCACCAATTAAAGGCAAAGAAAAAGCTGGCATTCTAAGTCTTCGAGGCATCGAGGACGGCGAGAAAATTGACGCTGCAGTTAAAGCTGGAGCCAAATCAGCTGTAATTATGGGCGCAGGCTTAATCGGCTTGGAAGTTGGTGTAGCCTTAATCGAACGTGGACTAAGCGTAACCATTGTTGAAATGCTACCCCAGATTCTGCCACAGCTACTTGATGCTGACATGGCAAAGGGTGTTCAAGAGCATCTTGAACAGAAAGGCATGAAAATCCTAACCAGCAAAGGCGTTGAAGAATTCCTCGGCGAAGACAAAGTCACCGGAATCAAAGCAGGCGGCGAAGTCATCGAAGCAGACCTGTTTATCAGCGCTTTTGGCGTCCGTGCAAACACCAAGCTTGCAGTTGAAGCAGGCATTCCTCTTGGCGAATCAAGAGCCATCAAAACCAACGCCCGCATGGAAACAGACGTTAAAGACGTGTACGCAGTAGGCGACTGCGCTGAAGCACCAAACATCATAACACACAGACCAACATGTGCCCAACTTGGCACGATTGCAGTTCGTGAAGGCAAGGTTGCAGGCGCTAACGCTGGAGGAGGCTACTCGCAATTCACAGGCGTTTTAGCTTCCGCAGTTACACGCCTCTTTGAGATTGAGGCTGGCGCAACGGGCATAAGCGAAACATCCGCAGCACGCAACAGAATCGAAGTTGTTACGGGCACTATCAGCAGCAAAACCAAGGCAGACTACTACCCAACCGCTAAACCAATCAAAATCAAACTGATTGTCGAAAAAGAATCTCAACGCATCATCGGCGCTCAAATCATAGGCGGAGAAGAAGTTACTCAACGCATAAACGCTCTCAGCTTTGCAATCCAGAAACAAATGACTGTGCGGGAACTCGCAAAGGCAGACACAGCATATGCACCACCACTCTGCGAAACATGGGAACCCATGGTGCTTGCAGCCGAAATGGTATTGATGAAACTGCGCTAAGCAGCACCTCTTTCCTTTTTCTTCCTAAACCAAATTCTTTATAGTA
>CAYMLF010000233.1:0-3301 GCA_964391275.1 uncultured Candidatus Bathyarchaeia archaeon | reverse complement strand
CTAACGTCGCCTAATGATATTGCAATTGCTGTAAAGACACTGCATAAAGCGACCTCTTTTGAATTCAAACTTTTCACTTTGAAAATTTTAATATTCAATTTGTGGAGTGTAATTCGAAACATAAGTTAATCCCCGCCGATTTTTCTCGACTCAGCTGAATTCCAATATTTTTCAAAGTAAGTACTGCATAAAGCTAATACTCCTGGGTCATTTGACCAATAAAAAGAGGCATTGAAAAGGCTGTTTGGTAAAGTATTAATTAAGATATGCTCTTTGTCAATGATACCAACCCCAGTTTGAATTTTGTCTGGAATAAATTTGATATTAAAATTTTCGACACGTTTAAATTCTTCTATATTTATGCCCTGATTTTCTTCTTTACAACCTGCTATTATAAGTCTAATTTTAACATTTTTTGCTAAAAGCTTTTTATAAATGGGACTGTAATTTCTCCAATAGAAAGAAAATTTCGGATTCACTATCATTGTATCTATACTAAACTTTGTTTTCACCACATGTCTTTTAGTAAGAATTAAAAGATACTCCTTACCAGAAACAGAAATTAGTTGCGGCTCTTCTTTAATTTCTCCAGATTTTTTTCTTATTTGTGTTACTAATTCAGTTACTCTAGTTTTTACTTCATATGTTTCTTTAGCTCTCTTTTCGAGTAATATTCTAGTTGCCAGATCTATTGAAACTGCTTTGAATTCTGTTGGAAACGAAATCATTTTTGTAATTAAACCCATTCTTTCAAGCTTTGGCAGCGTTCGATAAACTACTTCTCTGGCGAGGTTTGCCGATTTAGCTATTTGAGTAACTGTAGAAGGCTTTAATTGAACCAGAGCAATCAAAATTTTTGACTGATTAACAGTCAACCCTAATCTAGTTAAGGTCTCGACTTGCTCTTTGAAATCTATATGTGCACCCCTTTGTTTTCTTCCTATATTGTTGTTACTCCGATAAATAATATTGGTTGTGACTGTAGCCCTCAGTCCCAATTTGTTATAACTGCTTGTTGTATGAATGCTTAAGGTATATCAAAAATGGAGAATAAAACAAAAATGAATTTCAGAAGAATTAGAAATCTATTGATTTTTTCAGCAATTTTACTTTTGATGTCAAGTATCACGCTAATTTCTATACCAGTCGAAGCTCAAACAACTTACACTAATGAGCAAGAAGGCGGTTCAATACCTGGTCCACTGCAAAGCGGCATCACTGCAGATGTAGAAGTTGAAACTCGCGCTTTTCTAAGCTTCACCCCTAATCTGATAGGGCTCAACCAAGAATTACTAGTTAACATATGGCTCAATCCCGCGCTACATGTAAGCCGATACTTCAAAGACTACACCGTAACAATCACAAAGCCAGACGGGTCAACTGACGTTGTAAAAATCGATTCTTACCGTGCAGACAGTACAGCATGGTTCCCATACATAGTTGACCAAATAGGCACATGGACACTCAAGTTTGACTTCCCAGGCGGTTATTTCCCAGCAGGTAACTATACAACTGCCGAGGGCGCTGTGATGGGAGGCCGTGTTACAAGCTTTACAGAGTCCGTCTACTACAAGCCCAGTTCTACTCCAGTCCAAAACTTAACAGTGCAAGAAGACATGATCTATTCATGGCCGCCAGCAGCGTTGCCAACGGATTATTGGTCAAGACCAATATCGCCTGAAAACCGTGAATGGTGGGTAATCGCTGGAAGCTATCCGAGCACAGGCTATGTAGGTGGAGGAGCAATATGGGACCAACTTTATCCTGATACAAATCCACATTGGAGCGATCGCTATGCCTTTACCCCATGGGTTCAAGCGCCAAACAGTGCACACATAGTATGGAGAAGACAAGATGCAATTGATGGCTTAATCGGAGGCCCAGCGGGTACATCTAGCTCGCTTACGCCGCCCAGTACACCGAGCGTTATTTATGCTGGACGATGCTACCAAACAATAACCGTGCCAATCAGTGGTGTACCAACAAGCTGTGCAGTATGCTATGATCTACGAACGGGTGAACAGTTCTATGCAATACCCACCTCTCAAGGCGGCGTTACACCCACTATAGTCGCCTACACAGCAACATACGCAACACTTACAGGCATGCCAGCAGTACCTGGAGCGACCGCAGGTGCAGGAACGGCGGCAGAGCTTTTGACAATCAGCAATGGATACCTAATGAAGATAAATCCGTTGACGGGTGCACTGACGACTAATGTTTCTATTTCTCCTTTGACAGGCAGCGGAGGCACTTACTACATGAACGAGTACGTTTTATATGTACAAGATCTTGGTAGCTCACTTCCTTCTGACCAGCGCTATCGCCTAATAAACTGGACCACCGCAGGAACAAACAGCGACTTTAATGACCGAATAATTAGCAATACAAGCTATGCACTAAGCAGACTGCCATCAATAATTGACTACAATGTCGGTATAGGCGCTACTGTATCCAGCATTACACCGGCAACTTCCACAGGCGTGCAAGCGCAAATGAGCATAGTAGCCTATCGATTAGCAACAGGAGAGCAACTCTGGAACAAGACAGTTGATGAAGTACAATACGCTGGAAGCACAATAGTCGCTGATCACGGTAAACTTGCAGTGTTAACAGAAAAAGGCTACTTTTTAGCATACGATCTAGCTGCAGGTACACTAGCTTGGCAAAGTGAACAAATGGCTTATCCTTGGTCAGCATCAGGCTTTGGAGCATATAAAATTGAATCTGCTTATGGTCTAATCTTCAGAGAAGCCTACGATGCACTCTACGCTTTCAACTGGACAAACGGAGAAATCGCTTGGAAATACACTGACCCAGCCACACCCTTTGAAACACCGTATACAGATGAGAACGGCGAACCAGTTAATGCCTTCTCATGGAACGGAGGCGGTGGCAGTGGTACAGTAATCGCAGACGGAAAAATATACACCTTTAACTGTGAACATTCGCCTACACTACCCATTACAAGGGGCTGGAAACTACATTGCGTCAACGTTACAACCGGCAAAGGAATCTGGAACATCACAGGCTACATGTCTGCAGGAGCAGTGGCAGATGGCTACTTAACAGTTGGCAACACATACGACGGCTATATGTACGTGTTCGGTAAAGGCAAAAGTGCAACAACAATCGAAGCTCCACTTACTGCTATAATATTAGGCGAAAGCATTGTCATTAAAGGCACAGTTTTGGATCAGTCACCGGCTCAAGATAGCACTGCATGTGTTTCACAGGATTCTATGGCTGGCTGGATGGAATACTTGCATATGCAAAAATCAATACCTGCAGATGTCATCGG
>CAYMLF010000232.1:0-3303 GCA_964391275.1 uncultured Candidatus Bathyarchaeia archaeon | reverse complement strand
ACGCAGCATTTGCCGACCAGATTGACAATCGTAGAGTTGTTAATCATGCTAACCGCCTCGTCAACTGAGGCTTTACCGCCATTATAAAACTCGTCTTTTACCTTAAATGTAATCTTTCCTTCCCGCAAGGTTTTCCCTAAAAGCTCAACATCACAGATAGCTAAAACAACGTTTTTTCCCACCTGCTTAAGCTTTACATATACTTCCATTGCACTCACAGTTACAGTTGCTTAATTGCAGATTTTGCTCCACAAGCATTGCATACAAGGAATGAAAGACGCTTTTCTTTTAGAATTTTAGTATCTGGGCGTTTGCATACTGGACAAGTTACAAAGCTTTCTGTATAACGCTGCAGTAGCCGATCAAAACTATCCCGTTGAAATTTACCTTGGAAAATTGCTCGTGAATCATGAAAAGTTGCTGCAGTAGCCATTTCACGAGTTAAAAATTTCAGGATATGTTGAGGATCTCGATCTAAAGCATCAGCTACGTCCTTAAAGTTAGAAATAATGGTGCGCATACCCACGGTATTAATGAATAAGCGGGGCAGTTCAAGTCTCTCCTGCTTAGTGGAGACTTCGGGCATTTTTTCGCACGCTTTCTTTAATAATTCCTCATAGTTATAGTCCATAATGGTATCTCAATCCAACATGGTCGCTGCATATATTTAAAACTTATAATGCTCAATGTATGATATTTCATGGAAAAAACATTCAATAAGTAACTTAAAATAATATTAACCCGTAATTCACAAGACTATTAATCCAAAATGCGCAGAGGATAACTGTGTCAGCCCAAGATAAAACCATTCAAATAGCGAATCTCCGTTCACAAATTGCTTCCATGAAAGATCAGGTAAACAAAGCTGATTCAGAAGTAAAGAAACAGCTGGAAAAGCGGAATCAACTTAATGAACAGACCAAAAAAATTAACCTTGAAATACGCGAGCTCAAAAAGCAACGTGACGAGATTAACCAGAAAGTGCATGCGTTAAAGAAGCAACGGGACGAAGTCAGAGTTAAAATCAAGCCCATTATGGATGAAATACAAGCTATTAACGAGAAAAAAGAAGAATTAAAAAAGAAAGCCCCCCGTATACGGGCCAAAGATATTCAAGAGGAAATAAAAGCTATCGACTGGAAAATACAGACCGAATCTTTAGACCTTAAAGAAGAGAAGCGTCTGGTCGAAGAAGTAAAGCAACTTGAAACTCAACTTGTCAGCTACAAAAAAATTGATAAACAAAACAAGAAAATAGCTGAACACCTGCACGAACGTAATACTCTTGGAGCACAAGCGGATGTTTTTCATAAGGAACTCTCAGAATTAGCTCAGAAAAGCCAGCTAATCCATGAAAGCATGATTGGCAAGATCGCTGAGGCTAAAAAGGCAAAAGAGGATGCAGACACTGAGCATAAAAACTACATTGAAAACAAGGAAAAAATCAAAAAACTGCTTGTTGACATTGCGGTTTTAACTGGGCAGATGTTAGGCTTGCAAAATTCCATACGTGAACAAAACAAAGCGCTTCGAGAGAAAGAAAGCCTTGAAAGAGCAAAAGTTGAGGAACATCGTGCGCTTGAGAGAAACAAGAAATTACTCGATGAGCAGGCTCTTAAAGAGAAACTTGGTGCACAGGCTAAAGAGAAACTGCAAAAAGGCGAACAATTAAGCTGGAACGAGTTCCAACTATTAGCAAGCGACGAAGACGCAGAGGAATCTGATACGCAAAATTAAAGTAAACTAACTCGTAATTAGGATTAGATACAATGGCAAACAAGGAATCGCCCCAGCAGACGCAAAAAAGAATCTTAATTTTATGTGTTGATAGAGATGGCGATTTAGAAGTTAAAGCAGGAATCAAAACACCCTTGCTGGGGAGAACTGCCAACTTGGATGCGGCAGTCGCATTAGCCTTGAAGGATCCAGAAGAACCCGATGCCAACGCAATGTTTGAAGCCATACGCCTCTATGATCGCCTACAAAACGAGAAGCAACCTGACGAAACTTTTGAGGTCGCCACCATTTCAGGCACGGAGCTTAGCGGTGTCAGCGCAGACAGAAAACTAGTGGCGGAACTTGCAAATCTGCTTGACACTTTCGGCGCTGGAGAAGTTATTCTTGTTTCAGACGGTTACTCAGACGAAGCCGTCTTGCCTCTTATTGAATCCCGCGTGCCAGTATCCTCAGTTAGACGTATAGTAATTAAACACAGCGAATCTATAGAGGAGACAGCCGCGTTATTCACCAAATACATGCGGTTACTAATCGATAATCCACGGTATTCACGTGTTGCTTTAGGCTTGCCTGGTTTGCTTGTTCTTATTTTTGGCGTTTTTTGGGCGTTAGACTTTCTTGTTCCAGGCACCCTATTGTATTATGGCATTGCAATCATCATCATTATAGGAGGTTTCTTGATACTCAAGGGATTTGGAGTTGACCGATCCGCTAAAGACCTCTACAAGTGGGCGCGCGAGTACACGCCGCCGCCATTGCCGATGCAAATCTCAAATTACACGATAATCGCGGGTATACTTTGTGTCGCTGTCAGTGTTTACCTTGGAGTGTCAAGCGTTGCCAATAACGTTGCGCCGTTTCCCACGGATTTTGGTGCTTGGATCGGAACAATTCCCAATATTGCAGCGTTCTTTATCAAAGGCGTAATGGATCTTTTAGTGGTTGGGTTAAGCCTTACTTTGGCAGGTAGAAGCATACGGTTCTATTTCGAGAGAGACCCTAAACTGCTTCGAACAGTCGCTTTGATTGTCACGGTTGGATGGTCACGTTGGATTCTGGATTCAACTGCGAATTTGCTGTCAAAACCGTTTGATGCAGTTTTTTTCCAAAATTTTATTTTCTCAATTATCGTGGGAATCCTCATCGGCGTAGCTTCGATACTGTTGATTATTATTGTTCAGCGTTCCTCGATTGACTTTTTTAAGAAAAACGAAGAAGAGCAAATCGAAGAGATTTAAGTTTAATTAGTTTTTACAGCAAGCTTTAATTTAACCTATCTAAGCTTTACATAGTAATAAAAACGGAAATGACAAAAGCAAGAATGCCTAAAACTGGGGTTGCATAGTGCTTAAGAAAGTTCTTTCGGTAATCGGCGCCTACAAGCTATACGAGAAATGGCTTTGGTACCAAGTTAAGAATGGTGAAAGACTTGAACATATCGCCATTATTTTAGACGGAAATAGACGTTGGGCAAACGAGAACGAGCTTAACCCATGGCTTGGGCACAAGAAAGGCGCTGAAACGGTAGAACAACTTTTGGATTGGTGTGAGGAACTTAATGTCAAG
>CAYMLF010000231.1:0-3321 GCA_964391275.1 uncultured Candidatus Bathyarchaeia archaeon | reverse complement strand
ACTTTAACGTTTTTGGGGAAAAAGGGTTGTATGGCGGTCAAGAAAACGGAATCTATCTTGATACTGTGGGTTTTAGCTCTTTTAGCAATTTCCAGATAGACGGTTTCAAGAAGAGCAGTATAGTAGCCGAGGGGTGTCAAAGGTTAACGTTTTCTAATTTTGAATTAGTAGGCGCAGACGAGCACCCGTTCACTTTAACCTCAAACACAAAATACCCGACAGAGTCCATTCACATAAGCGACTTTAACATCTACGTTAATAACGGCAAAGACGGCTTAGCATTCCACTCTCAAAACGGAAAAGGCATTCAATACGTTACTGTTTCTGACGGATTTATTTTTGGCAAAGGCAACGGCATAACGCTCAGCGACGACGCCTCAGCTTGCTGTCAAGATATAACCGTTTCAAACACGGTTCTCAATGTTACAGACTACGGAGTGCATGAGGGAGGCACAAGCGATTTTAACACGTTCTCTGGTGTTAATACGCGTGCAGCGCCAAACGGTATGCATACGGTTGGAGACAGCACAAAAGTAGTAAGCTCATGGAATTGCAGCACGTGGATTCTCCAAAGCTAAATTTCTCATTAAATAGAGTCAACAGCGCTTCAAGGTAAAATTTTAGTTAAAAAGAGGGGAATTATTGCGCATAAATTTTTAGGCTTAAATAGACATTGTATATTTGGCGTTAAATATGGCAAAGGTGTATGCGTGTTTATTTTTGATTGCCCTACTTGTTGGTAGCTTGTCAGTTTTAAACGCCTCTTCAGCTTCATCAGCCCAAAATCCTCCTTTCGATATTGAATATCGGTACCCTGTCTCCGAAACTTATGGGCAGCTTTCTAATGGTGCTACCAATTATGGCGGTAGCCAAGACGAATCGGCTTACTGTATCAGGCAAACAAGCGATGTTGGCTTAATCATCGCTGGACAAACCCGTTCTCTAGGTGCAGGCGGCTCAGACATGTGGCTGCTCAAGACAGGCATAACACATTACTACCTTGATGGCGTCCCTAAGGGCGTTTTTCAAGGAGAAAAATGGAATATGACCTTTGGCGGCGCAAAAGATGATGGCGCATACTCTGTAATTCAAACTTCAGATGGCGGTTTTGCAGCAGCTGGGTTTACGGCTTCATATGGCGCAGGAGGACTAGATATGTGGCTGGTTAAAACAGCATCAGACGGCAGAAAGCAATGGAGTAAAACTTTTGGCGGCGCCGGTGATGACTCGGCAAACTGTTTGATTCAGACAAGAGACGGCGGATACTTGCTGTCAGGTTACACTACATCAGGAACCCAGAGCGCATGGATAGTAAAAACAGACTCCTCAGGTAACCTAAAATGGAGCAAGATTCTAAGTGGGATTTCAGCAAACTCGATAATCGAAACCCAAGACAGCTGGTATGCCGTTGCAGTTGAAAACTCGAACGCTTTTGGTTTAGTCACATTTGATGCCTCAGGAAACATTGGGGTAAATCAGTTGTATCCTGTATCTGGCGGTAAAGCTTCTGCTCAAGCCATAGCTCAGGCAGATGACGGCGGCTATGCACTTACGGGCTGGATAAGCAATTTGGAAACTGGCTTGCATGACACATTGCTAGTTAAAACTGACCCTTCAGGTCAAAAGCAATGGAGCCAAACATACCCTGAGCTGGGTGCTTACGCCCTAATCAAAACTTCTAAAGGCGGTTACGCATTGACTGGAGATAGAGCCATGCTTCTAATAACTGATGCTTCTGGCAAAATTGAATGGAACTGGTTATATGACATGCAAACTGGCAATGGAAGCGAATACTTTACTCGGATGCATTCAATTATTGAAGCTACACCTGACCACTTCGTTATGGCAGGCGTTCATAACGGTGGGCAATATGTTAATTTACAGTTTCAATGGATACAGGTTGCTTTAAAATCTGGCGAGAAATTGATACCTCCAGAAACAACGATTCTCTCCCCAACCAACGCTGTTTATGATACACGGGATGTTCCGCTTACATTCTACGTTAATGAACCTGCAAAATATTTACTTGCCTGCCTGAACGGTAATAACTTTACCTTAAACGGAAACACTACGCTTGAAAACTTACCCAACGGAACCTACAACATAACCGTTCAAGCCACCGACATGGATCACAATCATGCAGAATCACAAACCGTAACCTTCACCGTAGACAGCGCTGAACAATATGTACTCCCCAAAATCACGATTCATTCCCCAGTAAGCCAAACCTACAACACGACACAAATAATGCTGAACTTCACTGTAGACCAACGTGTCTCTTGGACAGCCTTTAGTATTGATGGTTCAGAAAACAGAACAGCGGTTCCCAACTTGACAATGTTTATTGAAAGCGGCACTCACCAGTTGACTGTGTACGCTGGAGACATAGTTGGCGGGGTTGCAGGTTCAGCCAGCGTTACCTTTAACGTCTCAGGATATGCATCTTCATACCCGTTTTCGCCTTTCACGTCTGGCAATGGATACGGCAGTCCAATTAGTGAAATCGTTCAAGCTACAGTACAATTTGCAACCTCAGAAGCGTTTTTGATTGCTGGTGTAGTGTTTATGGCTTTTGCGTTAGGTCTAATTGTGGTCTTAGTATTTGTTCTAGTAAGAGGCGGTTCAAAGCAAAAGAGGCGTGCAGGCTTAGTACGTTAAAATAGTGTCACGATGAGGTTGAAATCAAGGCTATAGTTACCATTACAAAACGTGCAAATATGTGAAAACGCTATTGTATGTCATGGTAGGAAAGATGACGTAGTTAAAAGAACCAAGGGAACACAAGCCTACTTCTATTTACAGCATTCATACCGTAGAAACGGAAAAGTCATAACTAGAGAAGCGTTATTTAGGCAAGAAAATACCTGACAACATTGAAGAAGTAAAAGCCAAGCTTCTACATGATTCACGAGCGCCTATAATAGAGAAGCTAGAAAAGATCAAAAAAGGCTTTCAAAATCGATGGCAAGCAATAGAAGAATCAATATCGCAACTCGTAAAATTCATCAACGAGTCGACATTAAACCCTCTTGACCTTGCCGTTCGGGCGCATTACATTTTTGAAAAGATTCATCCTTTCGCTGATGGCAACGGCAGAATTGGCAGGTTGCTGATGAATTACCTTTTGTGGCAAAACGGCTATCCTATGCTCATAATAGAGCATAAAAACAGAAAATCCTACTATAAAACCCTCCAACGACCAGAAGAAAGCTTCGTAACATATGTAATTAGACAGTACTTGGCAGTTCATAAACGTCGTTTGCAATAAAGTGGCGCGGGATGGGGGATTTGAACCCCCGCGGCCTTTCGACCACAGACTTA
>CAYMLF010000230.1:0-3343 GCA_964391275.1 uncultured Candidatus Bathyarchaeia archaeon | reverse complement strand
TCAGGCGGAATGCGGATAGTATCTTGCAGAGTAATTAGTTTGAACATCTACGATATCAACCCGTCAATGTCTAGACGCGATTTTTGTCTCACATAAATCACTGGCACACTTATATCTCTTAGCCTCTGTTTTAATTGTCTATCGTTCGTAAAAACTGGTGAATTCCAGTCCTTAGCTACTTTAACTATAACGTCGTCTGTATTTAGACTGGCTGAAGCATTTACGGGTACGATTCTGCATTTTTCAGCTAGCTTCAAGGCAAAACTGGCTTGCCTGCGCATTTTAGGCGATTCTTTGCTTGCAAGCAATTCAAGCTCTGCTTTTACTGGTGAGAGTAGAATGAAGTCCACGTTTCGGTTAAGTAAACGCTTGAGTTCTTCAAAAATGTCGATTTTTAGCTCTAATGGCACAAATAACGCGTTGGAGTCTAAAATGACTTTTAACGGTTGAGGACTAGTTTTTGACATTTAAGCGCTTCCAGCAAGCTTTTGGTTAATATTCTTTTTAGCTTTCTATAATCTTATGCTGTTTTGTTTCCTTATTGATGTTTGGCTTGTTTGGTGGTTTTGTGGGTTGTTTTCTACTTAGTTGTTGTGGGGAAAAGTTGCTTAGCACAACCACAACCTAAACTTTGAGCTGTGCTGTGCATTTCAAAAATGGCTGATGCAGTCGTTTGCCTGCTGGTTGTGCAGTGTGCCACAAGCTGTTTAGTTTTGCTGTTTTGTAAGGGTTAGCGGTGGGATTTAGGTGTTTTTTAGAGGTTTTTGCCTTTTTTAGGCTCTTGCTATAGGCGTGATTTTTTTCTATACCCCCCTTATATATAGGGTCAATGATTGAGTGAACTGTTAGTTGACTGCTAAACAAAGCAAGTTTCTTGCTCTGCCACTACCCCCATCCCCCTATAAAAAGAAACGATAACAAGACATGTTTTAGTTTGGGTTGTGTTATTGCTGAGTGAGAGTATGCTGTTACTTTAAATACTTCTTAGCCAAAAATTCATACGCTAGTGGTGAAAAAATGTGCTTAATGAGAAATCTTGTGGTGCAGTTGTCTTTTTAAGAAAAAATTCCACGATCACGTATCTTTTACTTCATTATGAAGCAGGGCACTGGGATTTTGTTAAGGGAAACGTGGAGCCAAACGAGGCTGAAAAAGAAACAGTTGTACGGGAATTGCGCGAAGAAACAGGCATAACCGACGCCAAATTTCTCGAAGGTTTCAAGGAGCGAATAGAGTATTATTACCGTAGACAAGGCGATACTGTGCATAAAGAAGTAGTTTTTTACCTGATGGAGACAAGCACTGAAAACATCACCATATCCTTTGAACACATAGGTTCAGTTTGGCTTGACTATCAGCATGCTATGGAAAGATTAAGCTTCAAAAACGCTAAAGACGTGCTAAAAAAGGCAGATGCTTTTTTGAAAAGCAGTTTAAATGGCTATTTTATTAAGCCATAGCCGATTAAACGCCAACGAGCGGTTATTTTTCGGCTGATTGCAACTCTTGAATCTGGCAGGGCGCAAATAGGTCTTGTCAACTTCACTTTTATGGTATTTTGTTTTATGCCGACAATTTTTCCAACGTTTACAGCGGCGCCAATGTGAAGCAAAAGTTGCTCGTCAGGATTAAATTTTTCAACTTTCAACTGGTCTTTAGTGCCTACTACTCGTTCAAGAGTGTGTGTTTCCAGTGTTAACTCGTTCAGCGTTGGCGGCAACATCCCAGTTTTTCCTGCAATACTTCCTGTTAAACCGTCAGCCTTTGAGTAGGATGGGTCAAGCTGTGTGCCTACACCAACTAAACCACCGCTGCTTGCTTCCTTCACTTTCTGCCCTCCAGCGTTTAAGCTGGTGATTTCGCTGATTAATGGATGATAAACGGTTTTTCCCTCACGTTCAACCGCTATCCCCGGTCGAATTTCAATTTCCTCGCCAACCTTAAATTTGCCCTGGGCAATGGTTCCTCCGATGATGCCTCCGCTTAACTCGTCGATGGTTGTTCCTGGCTTGTTAGTATCAAATGAGCGGACAACAAACATTAAGGGTGGCTTGGTTTGATCTCTGTGCGGTGTTGGAATGATTTCTTGCATTGCTTCTAGTAGAACATCGATGTTTATTCCTCTTTGAGCGGAAATTGGGATGATTGGCGCGTTTTCGGCGACTGTGCCCTTCACAAACGCTTTGATTTCTTCATAGCTTTTAATCGCCCGTTTCTGGTCAACAATGTCGATCTTGTTTTGCACTATTATTATGTTTTTTATTCCGCTAACTTCGGCTGCTGCTAAGTGTTCACGTGTTTGAGGTTGTGGGCAGGGTTCATCTGCGGCTATTACAAGTATTGCCCCGTCCATTATCGCCGCGCCTGAAAGCATGGTTGCCATTAACGCTTCGTGACCTGGAGAGTCAACAAAACTGATTCCCCGAACAAATTCTGCCTCTGAATCACATTTTTCGCAGAAAGGTTTGTGATTGTAGTTTGGAGGCGGACACTTGGGGCATTTGTAAATTGGCATATCAGCATATCCCAATTTGATGGTGATACCACGTTTGAGTTCTTCACTGTGGCGTGACGCCCATGACCCAGTTAAGGCTTGGACAAGGGTGGTTTTTCCATGGTCAACGTGACCAATAGTGCCGATGTTTACTTCTGGTTGACGCGGCATGGGCGCAGATTTTTTCTCTTGTGTAATTTCAGCCATTTTACAAACGCCTTTAAGATTCAAGCTTCTCTTATTATTGAACGCTTAAATTTAACCTTTCTATGAAGAAAAACAGTTTAAGGCAAAATACCCATGAACAAGCTTCTATAAATAGTAGGGTAAAAATGCTTGCAGGTAAACAAAGGAACACTTAAAGAAATAGGCTGATTAAAGCAGAAAAATTATGCTTCCGCTGCAGGTTGCTGTGGTTTAGCTTCTGCAGGCTTAGCGGCTGGACGTGCAGTGATTTTAGCGTTAATCTGAACTATTTCGTCAGTTATAATGTTGCCTCGAACCATTTTGCGTTTTCTTCCGCCTTTCCTCTTTGACTTAAACCCTGCACCCTCGCTTAAGACGACTTGGCGTCGGATTCCTCCATGAACGTTTGCTCTCATGGGTACCCCGTCCTTGTCAGAACCGCCTAGAATCTGTATTTTGTGTGCTGGCATGTCTACGACTATACCGTCAATGGTTTCGCCCATTCTTCTGCCTAGGAAGGGTGTGGCACGTGCTTCTTCTACTTCTACCACTTTGGATGTGCCGTCTTGTGGGTCGGATACGATTACCTTGAATTTTGCCATTTGAAGATTAACTCTCCAGCGCAGTATGAAGTTGAATAACTCTCTATTAAGCATTTATACT
>CAYMLF010000229.1:2060-3374 GCA_964391275.1 uncultured Candidatus Bathyarchaeia archaeon | reverse complement strand
AAGTGTCAGCTACAGCTTAAAGCGGATGTTAACTTGGATGAACGCATGAAAAACTCTCGACGTAGCACACGCATAATTCCCTTGATTAAAAACAGCACTTCACCATATCAGAAAGACGCAAAATTGCCAAATGTAAAATCTACGCTTAAAGTAAAAGCTCAAACTATTCTTGAAGCCATAAACAGCCTAAACAATGAAGCTAAAGGCTTCAAAGAAACAGGTGGATTGCACGACTCAGCCATCTTTAAGACTGACGGCACGATGGTTGCTTTTTCCGAAGACGTGGGTCGCCACAACACGGTTGACAAAGTCATTGGTATGGCATCGCTAAACAAGGAAGATTTTAGCCAATGCTTCATGCTTATAACTGGCAGGGTTCCAGGCGACATGATTTACAAAGCGGCAAAAGTTGGTTTGCCCATTGTTGCCTCGGTTGCGGCGGTGCTTAACTCTGGCATTGCATCAGCGCAAAAAGCCAACATCGCATTGGTAGGTTTTGTCCGTGGAAAACGCATGAACGTTTACACTTGCCCAGAACGAATCATAATGTAGGTGCATACTGTGAATAGACCTGATATTAGGCGTTTACCTAAACGTGCCAACCCCTTTGAGGCGCAAAAGCAACTGCTTGACGCTGTCCGCTCTCGCAAGTTGCCCACCGAAAAGGTTTCTTTACTTCAGGCGTTAGGCAGGGTTTTAGCAGTAGACGTGTACTCAAACGTTAACATTCCAAGTTACGATAAAACCTTCATAGACGGCTACGCCGTAAACGTGCAGGATACCAAAGGCGCTTCAACCTCTAATCCAGTTGGCTTTAAGATTGTGGGAAAATTGTTTCCAGCAGATTACCCACCCAGCGTTGCGGTTGCTCAAGGCGAAGCCGTTTATGTTGCATGTGGAGCACCGATTCCCAAAGGCGCCAACGCCACAGTGAAAGTGGAGGAAACCCGACTACGCGAGGGAAGCATACAGGTAATCCGTGAAGTAAAACAGGGCGAGGGCATCATACCGCTTGGTGACGACTTAAAAAAAAATGCATTGCTCCTTAAAGTAGGGCATGTACTTCGGCCTCAAGACATAGGCATGCTGGCATCCATCGGGCTTACGGAAGCTGAAGTATTCGGGAAGCCCAAAATCGCCATTATTTCAGGCGGAGATGAACTTTTAAAGCAATCAGAGAAAACCCCTGCTCAAATAGTCAACAACTACGCTCTTGTCGTTTCGGGTTTAGCTTTTGAACTTGGTGCAGACGCTAAAATCGTGGGTATAATGCCTGATGCACTCGATAAGGTGCAATCGCAAATCTCTCAAGCC
>CAYMLF010000229.1:0-1960 GCA_964391275.1 uncultured Candidatus Bathyarchaeia archaeon | reverse complement strand
AAAGAGTTGATGGTAAACTTGTGGCAACACATGTAGAGGGTGGCTCAAGCGCGTTATCAACCATCGTTAAATCACACGGTTACGCAATAGTTCCGCCTCACGCAAAAATCGCCAAAGGTGGCTGCATCGATGTTTACTTGTTTGGCAAGCTTGAACTTGCACAAATCCGTGGTTAAGCCACTTTAGGCGGGTAACGATGCACATGCCAAGTTTTACCCATAGCCCAAGATTCACACCAAGCCTTATCTGCCAAAGCACGCTCCTCCAACAGCAGGCAAAGGTTACGCTCGTAAATTTTGGCTTCTAAACGGTAATTGTTGGCTGCTTCCAAAAACGCTTCTTTACCCTCAGAATCCAACTCCACCGAGGCTTCAGGGTTAGGCTGCAACTGTGACTGCGCAAGTAACGCTTCGCCCTTGTTCTCGCCAGCTACCCCTGCCCAGAAAAAGAAGCTGCAGACCTCAAAGTTTTTAATACAAAAATCAAACGTTTTTTCTGCCTCCAAAAACCTGCCTTCCCTCATCATTTTGGCTCCGTTTCGAAGTAGCCAAAGGTCAGAAATTGACAGCATCCCGAAATCTAATTCTACGTCGTCTTTTACTGGGCCATGGATGCGTCGAGTTCTTAGCCGTTTTAAATCTTCTAAAGAATTTATGTTGATGAAGCTTCTCAGTTCAGGGTCCAGCGATTTTATCTGTTGCATCGGCGAAACAAGCAGAGTTTTTGATGCGCCACGTGGAATGTCGTCTGAGCGGGGACGCCTAAGTCTGCACAGAGTGTCTGTGACTTCCAAGCTTGTCTGACGCTGAAGAACCATAATTAAGGTTTCAAGCCTGCCGTTTGGCCACATCGGCACAACCACCTCAAACCCGTCCGACTTAGCAAACAGGAAATCGGCAACCTCAGACTTCAAAAACGGCATGTCACATGGCAAAGTTAGGCAGTAGTCGGCTTTGGCAGCTTTCAACCCTGACAGAATAGCCACGTTTGGACCACTAACGTGGTCGATTTTTTCGTCAATTACAATTTTGGCATCTAAGTCATGCTCAATTAGCGTTTTAGCATATTTTGCTTTTCTTTCTTCATCATTAACGCAGACAATAATCTCGTCAACGATGCCCTCAACGTTCTCGATGGTGTGAACAAGGAGCGGTTTTCCATCAAGCTCTGCCAAGGCTTTATCTTGCCAGCTTTGATTTTGCGTTTGGAACCTGCGGGCTTTTCCCCCAGAGAGTACAAGTGCAGCCCGTTTAGTCACGCCAAACCCGCCTGCCCTAATTGTCTTTTTTTAGTTGTTGCTTGATTAGCTCAACGAGCCTTTGTCCGTCGTCAGGGATTTTAATGAAGGGTATATTTCGAAAAGTGCTCTGGGAAGTATTTTTGGCAAATACGCCTGCAATCGCCATAATCGGCTCAACGGTACCCTCCAGCGTCTGCGCCAAGCCATCTTCATCTTTAGCGGTAATAATCTTGGGCACATCCTTTCTCTTCGCAATTAGACTATGAAAACCCTCAATGAAAACAATATCTAGCTGCTCCTGCTCTAGCAGTGCGATGACTTGGTCTAAATCCTTTAGCGCCATCTCTGTTTTCTTGATTATGTCAATCTCTTCGGGCGAAATTGCCACGATAACTTTGGAGCCTGCTTTTGCGTATCTCCAAGTGTTAGTGCCCTCTTTATCCATTGTGAAGCCCTTGTGGTGAACGTGCTTGATTGAGCCGATGTTGTAGCCTTCCTTTGAAAGTTGAGAAATCAAGTATTCTAGTGTGACTGTTTTTCCTGAACCGCTCATGCCTACAGCGGCAACAACAAGAACCGTTCGGTTTCACGCTCCGTTCAGGAATCAATGCTTCTGCTTTTATAATTATGCTTTGGTTAAATTTGCTTATTACTTGGGCTTTGACGTCATATTTGCAGCCTAATAGAGGTTCTATGCAAAAACCTTAGAGAGGTAGGTCG
>CAYMLF010000228.1:0-3468 GCA_964391275.1 uncultured Candidatus Bathyarchaeia archaeon | reverse complement strand
GGTTGGTGTTGGCGTAGGAGTTGGGCTTGGAGTAGGCGTTGGAGTCACCGTTGGCGTGGGGGTCGGTTGAGGACCAGACTCGGGACCAACATAGGTGTTCTTTACTCTGACGCAGTCAACATAAACTGTTGTGGGTGTTTCCGCCCAAGAAATCCCAGTACACAACAGGTTCGTTTTTCCAACATGTGAACGAGCCGCATCAACCTTTGAAGTTCCGTCAATCCATAATCTGGTTCGGTGGCTAGTTACGTCTCGGCAGATCTCCACGTTATAGTATGTTCCAACCTGTGGATTGCTCGGTGATGCTTCACGGTCCCAGTATGCAACGCCGTTTATGACAGAGATTGCGCCCCAGTAGTATTGACCGTTGCTATTGTAAATGAAGGGGTCAACAGTGTTTTGCGAGTTAGAGTTTTGGAGGCTGCCTAAATAGAGGTAGTTACCTGAAGACGGCAGGGTTGCAACTTTAAGGAGCTGCCGATAATAAGCGACTCCAGTGTTGCTTATCGAATTGTATGCCCAACCTTCGCTTGAAGAGCCAGCTGTAAACTTTGCGTTGTATATTCCATGGTGAGGATTGCTTGTTTCAACGGTTTCCGTATGAGTGCCTGAGCCGCTTCTTCCTTGGTACTCGCTGAAGCTGCCGGTTTCAAAGTCAGCTTTAAACAGTTCCTGCGGAGGCGGCGTTGCCGTTGGCGTGGGGGTTGGCGTTGGAGTTGGGGTGGGTTGCGGCTCAGTTTTCTCTGTGATAGCAAAATTCTCTCCTGGACCATTTGAGCCAAAAACGATGCCTTTAGGATTATACGTTAACATGTTAGTGTGATGCAAGAAGGTTGTAGCATAGTCTGATTTTATGATTTCCCAGTTGACGCCGTCTCTGGATGCCACAATCCGCTCTATGCCATTTGAAAATTCTGCTGTTGTTGAGAAAAGCATTGTTTTTCCCAGCCATGCCGCGGATAGAACTGGGAAGTTGCTGTCTGAGGGGAAATTGTAAACGGTTTGTGGTGTGAAGTACGAGTTTGAGCCGTCATCGTAGAAGCGGTCTACCCAGTTGGGTCGGTAAGCTTGGTCGGTTCCTAAGTAAACCCAGTTGCCGTTAAACAGCATTGTGAGGTAAATGGTGTCGCCTGTGCCTTGATATTCTACAGGACGGTTAACTATGACGTTCCATGTTTGTCCAAAGTCTTTGCTTCTAAAAATTCGTTCGCAATCTTGATTGTTGTAGCCTGCTCCCCATTCGCCTGTTGCAACGTACAGGTAACCGTTTGCTGGGTTAAACTTGACAGTGTGAAGGTGGACAGCTGCAAACTCTTCAATTGTTGTCCATGAAACTCCTCCGTTCGTGCTTTTTAGAACGGCAGGGTTTCTTGGGTAGATGCTGTTGCAGTAGGTTGCGACGTAGAGGCTTCCTTTTGAATCTTCAGTCATGGAAATGTAGAAGCCGTCTTGTTGGGCACCGTTAGTGTTTAGCACTTCAGTGAATGTGCTGCCAAAGTTTGTGCTTCTAAAAAGCCTGTTAGTGCATGGAATCGAGACAAACAGGTAGTTGCGTGAATCCACAAAAATCGTCCAAACATACCCTGTAATCATTGAATCAGGGTTGGGCATTTTGGGAAACTGGTAGATTAACCTAAACGACGAGCCGTTATTGTCGCTGCGGTACAAGTTGTAGTTGATGTCGCCTGCAAACAAGGTGCCGTTGGGTGCAAAGTAGGATGCAAACATTTGCCCTGGAAAGTTTGGCACTGAGGTTATCTGTAAGTCGTCGCTTATGGCGGCTTGGGCTTGGAAATTGATGATTAATAAGGTTGATAAGAGAATACATGCGGATGCTATTACAAAGAGCTTTTTTCTTTGGATCTTTTCACCTCCGTCTGGAAGCTCCGCTAAATAAGAAGGCAATTTGTTTAGAATTTTAAGCACTCAAGCAGTCATCTTTTTAGGCTTTGATATTTGAGAAGTAGTGTTCCTGTTTTTTGAGTGCTTTACTTCTTGTTGGAACGGTTTGCCCGTTCATATTCTATTTAGCTAAGTATTGCCTATCGTAAAAGTCGGATATAGTTCTTTTTACGAGACAGAACTTGGGCGGGTAATGTTTAAGCCCAAAAACTCTTCGAGTACTCGCCCAACACGCCCTCGTAGATACGTTTGGTTTGCTGAGCGATTTTTTCCCAATCATACTTTTCCTGAACTTTTCTATAGGCGTTCTCTCCGAGATATTTAGCGTATGCTGAATCTAGAAGCACTTTGGTTATGCCCCAAGCTAAAGATTCAGGGTTGTTAGGGTACACTTTTACGCCTGAAACGTCATGTTCAACAATTTCTGATAAACCGCCAGTGTCCGAAACAACCACGGGGCTTTTTGCCGCCATAGCTTCAAGGGCGACGATGCCGAAGGGTTCAAACAGGGACGGCACAACTGAAACGTCAGCGGTTTTCTGAAGCTTAACTAGTGTTTCCTCGTCTATGAAGCCTTCAAAAAGCACTTTATGCTCTAAATTCATGCTGCGGACAATGTTTAAGAGCTGCTCTTTCATGTAGCCGCTGCCGACAATGATGAATTTTGCGTTGACTTTGCTTAGGATTTTTGGCACAGCGTTAATGAGGATGTGAATCCCTTTCTCGTAAACTAGTCTGCCCACGTAGAGGACGATTTTTTCTTCTGGCAGAGCAAATTTTGCTCGAAAAGCTGCCTGATCAAACTTGCTGTTAGTTGAGTCGTACTGGGTTGTGTTTACGCCGTTAGGAACCATAACCAACTTGTCATTTGGTAAGCCAAACGCCCATTTCACGTGGGATATCATGTAGTCGCTGCAGCAAATGACTTTCCACGCTTCGTAGGTTAGCCAAGCTTCGGTTTCATGAATCATCTTTTCCGCGGTTGTGCGGGTGCCTTCTCGCCGCCCCATCTCGGTTGAATGTATCGTGACTAGGAGTGGTTTGCGAAACACGTGCTTCAAGCCGATGCCTGCGTTGGCGACTAGCCAGTCGTGCGCGTGGAAAACGTCGATTTCGTCGGCTAATTTGCGGGTTAAGGCTGCAGTTTCACGTTGCATGTTTAGGTTCATGAGGTAAACCCATGTGGCAAAGTCTGGCGCTGGAGTTTTGTAGGAGTCAATGCGGTAGACTTCTACGCCGTCGACGACTTCGTGGCTGGGTGCGCCTGGGAAGTCGCAGGTGGCTACGTAAACTTTTACGCCTTGCTTGACTAGGCTTTTTGAGAGGAAGTAGACGTGGGGTGAGATGCCGCCGATGACTCTTGGCGGAAACTCCCAGCTGAGCATCATAACGCTTAACTTGTCCTTCACGCTTTGGCGCCTCCTGCTTCTGCTGTTGCAGTGTAGATTTTCAAGATGTCATTTATCCACTTGCTTGTGTCATCAGTGGATACAACAGAGATTTTTTCTTTGGGAACTTTGTAGATGCGTATGACTTCTTCTCTCATCCATTCTGATTTAACGCTGA
>CAYMLF010000227.1:0-3520 GCA_964391275.1 uncultured Candidatus Bathyarchaeia archaeon | reverse complement strand
CAGCCTGAACCATGCGCGTACTGCCCAGGTGGACCAACACAGGGCAGCCCTCAAAGCTACACGGGCCACGAACCAGCTGCAATGCGGGGTTCACAGAACAATTTTGACCCATACCTGCAGGTGCAAAGCCGTATTGAGCAGTTAACGGCGATTGGGCATAAAGTGGATAAAATCGAACTTATCATTATGGGTGGAACCTTTCCAGCAACGTCCATCGAGTATCAAACGTGGTTTATTCAGCGTTGCATAGACGCTATAACGGGTAAAAACTCATCAAGTCTCGACGAGGCAAAAGCAAACGCGGAAGCCAGCAAAACCCGTAACGTCGGCATAACCGTTGAAACCCGTCCAGACTGGGCAAAACAGCCGCATATTGACGCCATGCTGGATATGGGTGTTACGCGTATTGAGTTGGGCGTGCAAAACCCCAGCGACCAAATTTACAAGCTTGTTGGCAGAACCCACAGCGTCGCAGACGTAATCGAAGCAACGCAAATCGCAAAGGACGCTGGCTTAAAGATTGTTTACCACATGATGCCTGGAATGCCAGGCTCTAATCCGCAAAAAGACATTGAAGCTTTCAAGAAGATTTTTACCACCCCCGCGTTTAAGCCTGACATGATAAAAATTTACCCCTGCTTAGCCATCGCAGGCACCAAAGCCTACCAGTGGCTACAGGAAGGCACATACAAACCCTACAGCACCCAAAAAGCAGCAACCGTTATTGCGGAAATCAAAAAGCTCATTCCACCATGGGTTCGAGTTATGCGTGTGCAACGTGATATTCCAGCGCGATTGATTTTGGACGGAGTGAAAAAGAGCAACCTGCGCCAAATCGTTCACGAAAAACTCAAAGAGCAAGGCGTCCAGTGCCAGTGTATCCGCTGCCGCGAGGTCGGGCACCGATTGGAGGCTGACCATGTTAAGCCTGACTTGGAGAAAGTTGAGGTTTTAACTCAGCAATACGATGCGTCTGGCGGCAAAGAGTTTTTCATTTCAGCTGAAGACCCGCAAAACAATGTGTTGCTGGGCTATCTGCGGCTGCGTATTCCCTCGCAGAAGGCTCATCGACCAGAAATCACCGCTGCTCCCTCAGCGATTGTTCGGGAACTGCACATTTATGGACCACTGGTTCCTGTTGGGCGGCATGTGCCTGAGGCTTGGCAGCACAAGGGCTACGGCGAAAGATTGCTCGAGGAAGCTGAACGCATCGCCAGGGCAAACGGGCTAAAGAAGCTGTTGGTGATTAGCGCGTTGGGTACCAAGCGGTATTACATGCGGTTTGGCTTTAAGCATGATGGACCATACGTTTCAAAACTGCTTTAGGATTTTTTGGGCTGTTTTCAAATTTGTGGAGTCAAGTTTGTTACCCAATCGAACCCCCAAATCTATCAACAAGAAAAATTGGTAAGTCAAGAAATCTTGACTAATGTGTGTCAAGAAAATTAGACAAAAAACCTTTTACTACTATAAAACGATGGCTTTTTGAAAGGCATGACTATAACTATCGTCAAAACTAAGTACATAACAATTGTATTAGTCCTGACCTTGATAGCGCTGGTTTTTCCAGTAGTTTACTTGGGTAGCCAAGTACATGATGCCCAAGAAAAAATCAACAATAACAAAAATCAGATAGGCATATACCAAAACAAATCTATGACTTGAAAGCCATGTTGGGGTTTCTTTTGGAGGAAAAGCTTTACAGGTAATTGTAATGTATGATGAAACGGTTCTTGATGAGTGCTCAATTGTTTTGGAACGCGGATATGGCTGAAGCGTTTCTGCATTTAATGCTCTATCACTTTTTGGTAAAAGGAATCTACCCTCTTTCGGTTTCAACATAGAACCACTAATAGGCTCCAAATATGAACAGAAAGAGCCTAAGAAACTGCCTGTTAAAAGAGCAGGCTACGCTTTGCTTAAAATGTCTTAAAAAAGCTTTTAGTGTTGAATGCGTAAGGTAAAACATTATACCCGTGCGTTTCTGTCACAAGCGCCATGGAAACTAATTAAGAAGAGATTAAGCATGAGTGAGCTTGAAAATTCAGGTTACAAGGGCAAAGCAATGCGCCTTCTAAAAGAAGCCAACTGCCGCGTTGGCGACATCATCCGCATCACCAGTAAGGGCAAAACCTACGAGGGCATCCTAATCCCCCGCTCAGAATTAGGCGAAGCCACAAACATAATAATCAAAATGAAAAGCGGCTACAACGTCGGCATCAACGCCACCGCAGACGTGAAAGTCGAAAAAATCGGAGTTGGAACCAAACCCGCATTCGCTGCTCCGCCGCTGCCCCAGCAAAACCCTAACCTGCCCCACGTAGTCATCATGAGCACTGGCGGAACCATTGCAAGCCGAGTTGACTACCGCACAGGAGCAGTCCGCAGCGCGCTTTCAGCCAGCGACCTCTACGGCGTAGTGCCTGAACTCTCAGATGTAGCTCAGGTGGACACGGAAATCGTCTTTAGCCTCTACAGCGAAAATATTACTCCTAAGCACTGGAGCGAACTTGCAGGAACCGTAGCCAAACGCATTGAGCAGGGCGTGGATGGAATAGTTATCGCTCATGGCACAGACACGATGGGGTACACTTCAGCTGCCTTGAGTTTTGCATTGCAGAATCTGCCTGTTCCCGTTATCCTTGTTGGTGCCCAGCGCTCCTCTGACCGTCCCAGCAGCGACGCCGCAACCAACCTGATTGGCGCCGTTAAAGCGGCTGGGGAAGCACCGTTTGCAGAAGTCGGGTTAGCCATGCACGAAACTGTTTCTGACACTGCGATTGTGGTTCACAGGGGCACTAAAGTTCGCAAGTGCCACACTAGCCGCCGTGACACCTTCAAATCCGTCAACGGCAAACCTATCGCAAAAATCGAAAACCTAAAAGTCACAATGCAAACCAGCCAATACCAAAAACGTGATTCCAGCAAAAAACTGGTTGTTAAACCAAACTTCAGCGAAAAAGTCGCCTTAATCAAGTTTTACCCGGGACTTGACCCCGCAGTCATCGACTTCTACGTTAAACAAGGCGTGAAAGGCATATTGCTGGAGGGCTCGGGCTTGGGTCACGTGAGCAAATTCTTTTTTGGCTCCATCAAAGATGCAGTCGCGAAAGGCGTGTTGGTTGCGTTGGCTTCTCAATGCATCTGGGGCAGGGTAAACATGAACGTTTACGATACAGGACGTGACTTGCTGTCTTTCGGCGTTGTCCCACTTGATGACATGTTCCCTGAAACTGCGCTTGTCAAACTTATGTGGGTGCTTGGCCAAACCAGCGATGTTGAAGAGGCAAAACGGCTGTTGAAAACTAACATTGCAGGCGAATTTACGCCGCGAACGCTTCCACAAGAAAAAACCGTTTATGGAGAACAATAAAATGGCAACTATTGATTACGGCAAAATCGGCTTAAAAGTCGGATTAGAAATCCACCAGCAACTTAACGTGGGCTCAAAACTTTTCTGCAGTTGCCCACCAGAACTGTTCAAGGAAGAACCAGAAATCACGTTTCTGCGCCGACTTCG
>CAYMLF010000226.1:0-3523 GCA_964391275.1 uncultured Candidatus Bathyarchaeia archaeon | reverse complement strand
CCTTTATATAAGGGAGGGGAGGTCAAGTCAGAGAGACCTCGCCGCCACCAACATAACCCAGAACCCGCCCATACATAAGGGGTTACAGTTTCCAAAAAGCCCGTTAAGCTCCAACCTTGGCACCTGATATCAAAATGTATATCAAATTGTATATCACCCAACCAAAAAAAAACAGCCATTGCACACACAAGCCAAACTTCTTGCCTACTTCCCAAATCCAGCAAATCTATGCTTAAATACTCTTTTAACGTATGCGGTAACGGGATACAAAATGACAGCCTCAACCGATGAAGCCAACAAAAACCAAACTTTACCAACAAATTACACTCCACTCCAACTAGAAAAAGAAATCCGCGAATACTGGATCAAAAACCAAATCCGCCAAAAACTAGAACAACACGAAAGCTCTGCTAAAGCTAAACTTGGCTACGTGGAAGGACCACCAACCCTAAACGGCATTCCACACATCGGACACGCAAGAGGCAGAATAATGAAAGACATACGCTACAGATACAAAACCATGCAGGGCTACTACATGCCGTTTTGGGCAGGATGGGACTGCCAAGGATTACCCGTCGAGCTTGAAGTCGAAAAGCTTCTTGGCGTTCGCAACAAACGCGAATCAATCGAAAAATACGGCATGGAACGCTTTATTGAAGAATGCAAAAAAGCCATCATGCGCTACCACCAAATGTGGCTCAACGCAGACAGCCTACTTGGCATAGCCATTAACCAAGAAAAGGCTTACTGGACCTACAAAGACAGCTACATTGAGCGTGAATGGCAAATCCTCAAGCACGCGTGGGATCAAGGCTTGCTTGAAGAAGGACACTACGTTGTCGCTTACTGCCCAGGATGCCAAACCAGCCTCAGCAGCGCAGAAGTTGGTTATGAAGGCAGCTACAAAGAAGTCGAAGACCCATCACTGTACTTTAAATTCAAAGTCTCAGGCTCCCAAAACGAGTTCTTCCTGGTTTGGACAACCATGCCCTTCACAATCATAACCGACACAATGCTTGCCGTGCAGCCAAACGCCCAGTATGTTAAAGTTAAAGTCGGCGATGAAGTTTGGATAATGGTTAAAGAACGCGTTGAACCAGTCATGGCGGAACTGGAAATAAACAATTACCAAGTTATTGATTCTCTACAAGGTAAAAACCTTGAAGGAACCGCATACGATTACCCACTCAAAGACATAATACCAAAGCAAGCCGAAAACGAAACCAAACATCCACTCGTACACAAAGTCATCGGCGAAGACTTCGTAGACGTAAACACAGCCACAGGAGTAGTGCACCTCTCACCTGGAAACGGCGAAGACGATTTTTGGGCAGCACAGCGCCGAGGAGTCCCAATTTACGCACCATACGATGATGAAGTCAAATTCACCAATGACGCAGGCATCTTCGCAGGCGTTTTTGCTCGTGACGCAGACATGCCTGTAGTTGAAGAACTACGCAGCCGCAACGCTTTTGTCGCTGTAAAGAAAGTGAAGCATGAGTACCCAACTTGCTGGCGTAGTCACCACAAACTCGTCTGGCTAGCACGCAAAGAATACTTCCTACGAACAGACAAACTAAACGCTAAAGTGCTGGAAGCAGCTGAAAAAGTTGGCTACTTCTTTGATGAACCAAAAAACCGTTTCCTCGCGTTCCTCCGCGAAGGCAAACCATGGTGCATCAGCCGAGAACGCATTTGGGGCACACCCTTACCAATGTGGACATGCGAAGCCTGCAACAGCAAGCATTTAGTCGCCAGCAAAAACGAGTTAATCTCGCTATCCCGAGAACCGATTCCAGAAGATTTTGAGTTGCATAAGCCATGGGTTGACCGAGTCACGCTTAAATGCGAAAAATGTGGCGGAACAATGCGTCGAGAAGACTTTGTCTTGGACACTTGGCATAACAGTGGGGCTTCACCGTTTGCACGGTTTACAGATGAGCAGGTTGAAGAGTTTGTTCCAGCTGACTTTTTAACTGAAGGCATAGACCAAACGCGTGGATGGGCAAACTCGTTGCTGCTGGAGCATATTATTCGCACTGGCAAGGCTGAAGCACCCTACAAGGCGTTTCTGTTTCAAGGCTTAACACAGGACGCGAAGGGCAGAAAAATGAGTAAAAGCCTTGGCAACGTGGTTGAAACCAGCAAGCTGCTTGAGAAAAACAGCGCTGACCTGTGCCGCTACTACATGATGCGCAAGTGCTCACCGATTGACTTTATGAATTTTGACATGCAAGAACTCAACCGGCGATCATACCAAGTGCTCTCAACTCTCTATCACCTCAGCCGCTTTTTCCTGCAAAACGCGCAGTTTGACAACTTTAAGCCTGAAAAGTACACGCTAGATTGGGCGTTGGAAGCCGGTAAACTGCAAGCTGCTGACAGATGGCTTCTCTCGAAAATGCAGCAAAAGATTGAATCCTACACGCTGAACCTTGAGAAATGCGAATTCAACGTTGCAGTTGCGGTTTTGGATGATTTCGTGATTGAAACCCTGAGCCGTTTGTATGTGCCTATGATTAGAAAGGAGTTGTGGACGGATGACCCTGAAACGTTAGAGCGTAGACAAACCATTTATGCCTTGCTGCATCACACGCTTAAAACGGTTACGTTGCTGTTTAATCCTGTAACGCCTTACTTGAGTGAAGCGTTGTATCAGAAAGTTTACCGCCAACTTGAACCAGCATTGCCTGAATCAGTTAACTTTGAAGCTTGGCCAACCGTTAACGAAAAACTGCGTGATAAGACCTTAGAGGAAGAGTTTGACGAAATGCTTAAGGCAGTTTCGATTTCTTATGCTGCACGTCAACAGGGCAAACTGAAACGTCGCTGGCCGCTAAGCAAGGTTATTGTGGTGGCGCCTCAGAAAACGTTGAGTGCGCTTTCTCATTTGGAGCTGATTTTCCTTGAGTTAACCAATGTTAAAGCTGCAGAATACGCTGTTGGTGTTCCCGATTATGTTGGAGGCGAAAACTGGGTTTCAGCTCAAGAAGACGAGGTAACGGTGTTCTTGAGTGGTCAACGTGACGAAACCTTGCTGGGTGAGGGCATAATGCGTGATTTAGCTCGTCGTGTGCAGGCTTTGCGTAAAGAGCTTGGTTTCATGCCAACTGAGGTTTTGGAGTCAGCACACATTACAGAGCTTGACAGTGAAAGCATAAATCTTTTGGAGCCTTACTTAGAGGAGATGGCTGGGCTTGTTCGCACAAGAAAAGTTTACCTGCATGCAAAAAGTAGCGAAGTTGAAGATGCTCAATGGCACACGTCAGAGCTTGACGGCAAAAAGATTTTCATAAACATTCACTAGGCGATTGTATGGATAACCAGAAAAATAATAACCAATATCTCAAGTGTCCTCATTGCTCCTGCATTTTCTTTAACCAAGCAGACCTGCAAGCGCACCTGAAACGCTTCGGCAACAATGCAGCTCAGCATTTGGAGAATTACCGTAAAACTCACGGCAGAATTGAGCATGGATACGGCGACGAATAAACTTAACCTTTAATTTGTCTGGGCTATTTCT
>CAYMLF010000225.1:0-3532 GCA_964391275.1 uncultured Candidatus Bathyarchaeia archaeon | reverse complement strand
AAACAACCAACCGCTCAAAACGCCACCCATCATAAAATAATAAAACCAAAAACCCCTCAACGCAAAGCAACAGACCTTTCAACATTGCTTTATATAAGGGAGGGGGGGTCACAGTAGAGAGACCTCGCCGCCATCAACATAGCGCAAATCCGCCTATATATAAGGGGGCTATAGAAAAAAATCGCGACAAAGACAACTACTTCTTTGACAGCTCCTCGATAATCTCTTTGGCTCTATCAACTCGAACCTTCTTTTCCGCCACCATTCGCTCGGCAACAGCATCAACTAACTCGGCAGGTGCGCCAGCGTTAATTGCGATGTTTCTTGCGTGCAGCGACATGTGACCGCGCTGGATGCCTTCGCTTGCCAAAGCTCTGAGTGCACCGAGATTCTGCGCTAAACCAACAGCCGCCAAAACCTCTGCAAACTCGTTCGCGGATTTTACATCCAAAATCTTCATGGCGATTCTGGCAATTGGGTGAGTTTTAACTGCACCGCCGATCAAGCCAACAGCCATCGGCAACTCGATAGCGCCTTCCAAATCGCCTCTGGGATTTTTCTTCCAAGTTGACAGTGAAGTGTAGGGGTGATGGAAAGCTGCAAACGCGTGTGCGCCGGCTTCAATAGCACGATGATCATTACCAGTCGCTAAAATCACCGCGATAATCCCGTTTAGCGCGCCTTTGTTGTGGGTAGCAGCACGAAACGGATCCGCAGCAGCAAAAGCCGACGCATAAGCAATCCCATCAACAATCGCTTCTCCACCAATAACCTCTTTGGGAATGGTGCAGGTTGCTCGAGCTAAACGTCTCGTAGCCAAATTCGAAATAATGCGCAAATACACCTTGCCACCCGTGATTTCCTCGATAAAGGGCGCAACAGCCTCACACATCGTATTCACGGCATTTGCACCCATCGCATCACGGCAATCAACAAACAACTCCACAATAAGCATTTTACCCATTGAAGTCTCAATAACCTTAGCGCCTAAATCTTTCGCGCCGCCGCCAAACGAGTTCAAAACCGGGTCCTGATCATTAGCGCGTTTCATTATATCCAATCGGCGACTCAAAATCTGGTTACGAGCATAGTCGGTATCAAACAACTTTACAACTTGAATTTGTCCTATCATTACTGGCGCAGAGCTTGCAGTCTTGAACCCGCCAGCTTCACGAACAATTTTTGCAGCATAACTTGCAGCCGCAATTACACTGGGCTCTTCAGTCGCCATCGGGATCAAATAATCAATACCGTTAATCAAAAAATTTGGTGCAACGCCTAACGGGACTGGAAAAACACCAATCACGTTCTCAACCATGCGATCGGCGACATCCAACGGAAGCGCACCTGTTTGCTCAAGCAAACCTGCCTCCTCATCCGTTAAACCCGCAAAATCTTTAACGGCTGCCAAACGCTCTTTTGGTGAAAGCTTGTAGAAACCTGGAATCATTGATGATTTAACCATACAACATACCTTTCAAACAGTGAATAGCTATTCTGATAGCATAGTTTCCATTTAACTTTAACTATACAAAAATCAATATTACAATCAAACACCCTTAGCCACAACACAGTTGAAAACCTTTTATTACAGCAACAAACCATCTAAACCCTGATGTCAGGAAAACAATTCTTCATCGACCGCTACAAACAATTAGGCTGGCAATACAAACCAGTCGAACTTAGACAAGCCATACGCATAAACCAGATGAATAACGAAGGAAAAAACCTGATAGAAAGACTTGAAAATATAGGAACCAAATTAGAAAAAATCACTTTTCTGCAACAAGGCTACTGGGTTTATAACCCAAAGGTTTCAGTTGGCGCCACCGCAGAATACCTGCTTGGGTTATACTCGATTCAAGAAGCAGCCGCACAAATCCCCGCAACATTATTTTCCATACTTAAAGGCAAACAGGTGCTTGATATGGCAGCCGCTCCGGGAGGAAAAACCGTGCAAATGGCAGATTACATGCAAAACACAGGCGCTATAGTGGCAATAGACATCAACAAACGACGCCTAACAGCATTAACAAATCACCTAGAACGCTGCCACGTAACCAACACAGTCGTCTACCAGCTTGACGCGCGAAACGCGCCAAAAATGGGCTACAAATTTGACCGCATACTAGTTGATGCACCATGCTCAGGCAACTTCGCCTCAGACCCAATCTGGTTCAAAAACCGCACACTACAAGATGTAGAGCGAAACGCCCGGGTTCAAAGAGAAATCCTTGCCAAAGCCGTTGAATGCCTAAACCAGAACGGCGAAATCGTTTACTCAACATGTTCATTAGAGCCTGAAGAGGATGAGTTAAACATCGATTGGGCAATTAAAAAAATGAACTTAGAGGTTAAAGAAATCAATTGCCCAGGGAAAAATGGGCTGACTAAAGTTTTTGGGAGAAAATTGGATCCCTCAATTGAGCGGTGCAGAAGGTTCTGGCCTGACGAAACGCAGGGTTTTTTTATATGCAAACTTGGGAGGCACAACAATTGAAAGCTCAGGAGATAACCGATTTTGCATTACAACTTGGCGTAAAACTTGGCTTCAACGAAGAGTTAATTGTTCAGCAAAGCGGCAGATACTACCTATTAAATGAAACAATACTGCCACTTGTGAAAGACACCTTTTTCTTTGCCGGCGAATTCTTGGGGAAAGTTAAGGACGGCAGGTTTTTTCCCAGTTTTATACTGCTGTCAAAGCTTGCAGAAAAAGGGTCGGCAAACAGGGTTGTTGTTGATAAAAAAACGGGTTGGCTTTTTATCTGTGGTAGGGATGTTTTTAAAAAAGGTGTTCTGAAAACGTATGGTTCAGTTAACCGAAAAAGCTTTGTTTTGGTGGTAAACGAGTTTGGAGATTGTTTAGGTTTTGGCAGAATCGCGTCGGATTTTGATCAGGCTGGAAAGAATGAAGTTGTCGTTCAAAATGTTTCTGATGTCGGGGATTTTTTGCGTCGTGAACGTGGTTTATAGCGCCCTTGGCTTGTTTATTGGTTTGGGGTTGTTTTAGGTAAAACCGCTTTTATCAGCGTTCTTAGCATACATTATTTCAGTGAATTGTTAATGTGTTAGACATTTATCCAATTTGATTAGCGATAGGCTTAAATATGTTTACGTTTAATCTGTTTTCCATAACACATGAAAACGGGATAACAAGCAGGGAGACAGCCAAATGAAAAACTTCAAAGATCCAGTTTGGAAAGAAAACGTAACACAAGTAGTAAATAAAATAAAAGAATTAGACATAAAATTTGTCAGGCTTCAATTCACTGACATAAATGGTATGTTGAAGAACATAGCCGTAAGCTCCAAGAGCATAGAGAGCATTTTCGAAAACGGCCAATCATTCGACGGATCATCAATCACAGGTTACAGGCCAATTGAAGAGTCAGACATGGTTTTGTATCCTGACCCAACAACCTTCGCTGTTCTTCCATGGAGACCAAAAGAGAAATCCTCCTGCAGACTAATCTGTGACATTTTCACGCCTCAAAACAAACGCTTCGAAGGTGACCCACGCTACATCCTT
>CAYMLF010000224.1:0-3566 GCA_964391275.1 uncultured Candidatus Bathyarchaeia archaeon | reverse complement strand
GCTGTTTGCATGCTGGTTTACCTTTTGTTGATTTGTGAAATATTCATCTGTTTCAATACAATATTTATCGTTATCGGATAATCCGTGAACGTTTTAGCCGTGATAAGATTTATTTTAACTCCAAAGAACAAACAACCAACCATGTGGAAGGACAAAAAGAAAACAGCACTATGCGACTTTGAACGAGCAGGCGCACTACAAATCCTAAATTACCTAAACGAAAACAAGAAAAAAGGAAAAATCGGCATCACCGAAATAGTAAAAAACATCAAAGCAACAAGCGAAACAGTCAACACCACAATAACCTTTCTAACACAAAACAACCTAACAAAAGAAGAAAAATCACCAGTCTTTCCCTATCAGCATTGGGTATGGCTAACTCCAAAAGGGGAAGCCGCAGCTCAACACCTGCAACTTTTTCTTGACACACTAAACCGAGAATAAACCCACAAAAAACACACACCCTTCATTTTCTAACAAACAAACCCTTTCACTAAGAGGGTTCTAGTATAACTTGGAATGTGTATCCTTCAAGGCTTGACTTAAAGCGGCCAAGGTCGGCTAGTATTAGTTTGGGGACGACTATGCGTCCGTCTTTGTTCATTTTTGTATAGAAATCCCTGCCCATGGGCCATGCATCGGGGCAACTAGCATTTACCTTTAAAACTTGGTTGCTCTCAAGCTTGAAGCGCCATCGTACCACCCGTGGGATCTGCACTCGGTTGCCCCGCTGTAGCATCGCACTAAAAGACACCTTCTCAGTCAACGGCAAATCTGCGACCTTCCCAACCTTTCCCAGACAACCCCAGACTTCCTCAGACTTTTATTGACGCAAAACACAAACACATCAAACACCAAATCAAAAAAGCAGCTCAAAACAAAGCCCTTTACAGAACGCAAAAAATTATGTGCTGTTCTTCTACTAAAGAGACACACCCCTCATACACCCAAGAAACTTTGAGCGCTTAGAACATATAACGTTTGTTGACCTATTTAGGACCCAGTCAAAAACACCACCACAAAAAACATTAACCACCGTTTGCCGCTACCTGACTTACCCCGACGGGTAACGCCTTTTACAGACGCAACCCACAAACGCTATAAACGCTAAACAAAAAAAGCAAGCAGAAACAAAGCCCCTGCAAAATATAGAAAACACCTGACTCTACAAAGAAAGATGTCTCTTTGCTTTGATTAATGCTTTTAAATGTCTATGAACATAGAGATTGCAAATGAAATCGATTCAAGAAGTGAAAAAAGAGCTAGAGTTGCTTAAGCCCATTCTTAAGAAGCGATTTAAAGTAGAAACTATTGAGATTTTTGGTTCTTATGCTCGGGGCGAACAAAATGAAGCAAGTGATGTGGATATCCTTGTCACTTATTCACAGATGGTAAGTTTTTTCACTATTTACGATTTGGAAAAATTTCTGCAAAGAAAACTTGGGGTTAAAGTTGATGTTGTTTCTAAAAAGTTTCTTAACCCAAATATTAAGGATAGGGTTCTGCAGGAAGCCGTATCTGTATGAGTAACTCGGATGCAGCCAGAGATCCCCAGTTGTATTTGCAGGAAATAATAAAACATGCTCAAAGAATAGAAAAGACGATTAGCGGATTGGATTACACCGCTTTTTCGCATGATCAAGATAAAATCGATATTTTAGATGCTAATATGGGAAAGATAGGTGAAGCAGTTCGAGTTCTCGACAAGTACCCTAAGGTCCGAGCCCAGTTTTATTACTATCGTGTTCCTGTACGAAAACTAGTTAATATCCGCAAGATTTTGATTCATCAATATTTTAGCTTGGATACCGAAAGCATGTGGCAAACGGCAAATGAGCTTTTAGCGCTTAAGCCCAAATTCGAGAAAATTCTTTTTGTTATTCAAAAGTAGGATGGACCAGACATCCCAAGACCATGAGTATTTATTCAGACGCAACCCACAAACGCTATAAACGCTAAACAAAAAAAGCAAGCAGAAACAAAGCCCTCCAACACACAAAAAAATAACAAGCGGTCTACTTCTACTAAACAACTCAGAAACAAAGACGCATATGCAGAAACTTGTGAATAAAAAACGTGAAGGCTGCGTACAGAAAACATTTTACGGCGTTACCGAGAATATGCTCATTGTATTTAAGAGAGAAAAGGTTAAACTAACCAAGTGAAGAAAAATGTTGCCCCAACACATACCCACCATTAAGGGTAAAGATGCAGAGAACTTCGTTTCGCAAGACAAGAAACGATTGCCCACTGCAGAGAAGACACATCTAGAGCGATGTCGAGCTATCTACAAAAAGAACCCGATTAAATAACCCCCTGTTTCTATGGATGCGTCGATTTCACCCATTTGGTTTAAAAAACCTGAAATGGCGCACGATCTGCTTTGTTTTTTGGAGTATTGCGCTTGCTGTTTATGATACCGCTAATATGGAGCCTAAACCTTTTCTGGCGGTTATATTACTAAATAGCAATTCAATTTTCAAAATTGACAAGGTATTTTAATGAGATAACCACACTGAAACAACAGGTGAAATTGTTGGAGCTCAATATTCCCAAAGCTCTCGTTGATGACCTCAGCGCGAATGAATTAAAGCTTTACTTAGCCATAATGCTCTATAGAGAAAGAAAGATCTCTGTGGGGCAAGCTGCAAAGTTGGCGGGTCTGTCGCTTCATGATTTTATGTATGAATTGGGTAAACATAAGGAATCTTTTACCAACATATCCGTACAGGAGCTTGAGGAAGAGCTAAGGCGAATAAAGTGATCGTTTCTGATGCTGGTCCTTTGATAGTTCTGCTTCAAACCAACCAACTCTCGATTTTAAAGGAATTGTTCGGAAAAGTCAACGTTCCAAATGCTGTTTATGCCGAGATAACTGTGAAAGAAAAAGCAACCTTCTCGGAGGCAGAATGGCTTAAACCTGTAAAAGTTAAAAAAGATAACGATTACAAACTTTTAGAAAACCTAGTTGATGCAGGAGAAGCGGAGGCAATAATTTTAGCAAAACAGCTAAAGCTGCCTTTACTGGTGGATGATGCAAAAGCAAGAAAATATGCTTTTCTGCTTAACGTTGAAGTTATAGGCACTTTGGGGCTCCTTAAACTAGCAAAGAACCGTAATATAGTTCCCTCTGTTAAGGCTGTAATCAAAGAAATGCTCGCTGAAGGCTACTATATCGACAGCAGGCTAATAGCAAAGCTCCTATAAGATGTCGGCGAATTATAGATCGAAGTACTAGTAAAACAAACGTAATTAACGTAAACAACTAATCGGTATAGCTGTGCCTCACCCCGATTAAATAACCCCCTGTTTCTATGGATGCGTCGATTTCACCTATCCGGTTAAAAAAACCCGAAATCGGGCGATCTTACTACGTCTTGATCTCCCATTCATTGATGCAGACCTCAAGCAGAACAGTCCACCCTAAACATGTATTCGATATGACCTTTACCCTTTTTTATCAGAATTTTTATACCTACCCCTACAAATTACTACCCGAGGCGAGTGAATATATGCCTGATTTCGATGTAGTACTTTTAGAAGACGAAACAGGCGGCTACGTAGCT
>CAYMLF010000223.1:0-3575 GCA_964391275.1 uncultured Candidatus Bathyarchaeia archaeon | reverse complement strand
TCGCCATCTTTTGGTCCAACGACCAGTTTGCTTTTGTCTTCTGCGCCGCCTAAAAAGAAGCACAATGCACTGTGAACCTTGTGTTGTTTTGCGAAGGACTCGAGGGTTTCGTGTATGATTTCGCCGTCGTGGAGTCTTATGATGAATATTCTGCCCATGTTTGCTTGTGAGTAATCCAAACGTTTCATGCTCCTGCTTAATGGAAGGCTAAAGCCCTAAAATGGTGTTCGAGTATAAAAGAATTAAACTGGAAAAAAACCCTGATATCAAGGAGCAGTGGCTGTTATATTCTCTTGAGATACATGTGTTTGCTTGCGTCATCCTTTTTAGATGAAGGCGCTTTTGCATCGCTGTTTTTAACGGTTATAACTGCATAGCCTTCAGAGAGACCGGGGCAATTTGTAAGGTGCCTTATCTTATAGTTTTTATTTTCCATAACCACAACCTCGCTTAATGGGGAACCGAGACATTGGGAACTTGAACTAATAAAGGTTACTTTGGAGAAACCGTCGGATTCTGACTTAGATTCAAGATTCATAAATAATATATTCCCAAAAATCAACATTTGGGGCTAAAAATGCTAGGAGATAGAAAATGAAAATACAACCAAAATTGCTTTCATCATACCTGCTCATAGTAGCGCTACTTATCACAATAGGAGTCTACATGAATTACAGCACAGTAAAAATGGGTGAAATCCAAGCAAACGCAAACAAAATGGTGGAAATCGGAACCTACGCCAACACTTACCAGAAAGGCTTTGACCTAAGAGTTCGTGCTCTTATCGAAATCGAATCTGACGCTGAAGCTTCAAACCAGCATGGTGAACAGGGTAGAATGCTAACAGAAGCTTGTGGAGCCTACCTTGTAGAGAACTTGCCTGAAAACAGTGAGTTATACACCAAGTTTGAAGCATGCTATAACATCGACAAAGATACTATAATGCCCATCCTTATTGAGATGCTCAGTTCACCTTCAAGTAACACTAAAACTGAAGCAACAGCTAATCTAATTCAGGCACACGCGGAAGTAGATACCCACCTTGATAATTTCCAGCTTCTTGTTGTTGAAACTATTCAAGCGGCAACAGCTGAATCACAAAGCTACGCAGACACTAGCAGACTAATCTCAGCAGTAGGCTTTGCAACAATAGCAGTTTTAGCAATAGTTTTAGCTCTGGTGCTTTCCAAACGCATAACCAACCCGCTAAAGAAGTTAACTGACGTTGCAGGCAAAGTTAGCATGGGCGAGCTTAATCACGAAATCAAGATAGAGTCAAAAGATGAAATCGGTGAGTTAGGCGAAGCATTCCAGCGAATGATTAATGCTTTCAAAATGACTAGCGCAATGAGTCAAGAGTCAGCGGAGGACAAATCCTAAGATGTCAATCGAGCAACAATGCTTAACCGTGCTGACAAAGCAGATGGGACCAGCCGCTAAAGGCTTTCTTGATAGGCAATGCAAGTCTCACCTAAACAAGGAACCCTCAGCACTTCAAAAAAGCGACGTAGAAGAACTCGCTAAGTGGTGCCATATCGGAACCAAGCTGGTTTTAGGCGACCAAGTTGCTGAGAAAGTGAAAGCAGACATACTAGCACTCAAGTAAGTAAAACTCCTTTTTCCTTTCCTTTTTTGTAACTCAACCTGTTTAATTAGCTATTGAAAAAACTGGTCAGTTGTTTCTGGCTTTGCTCTTGCCTGCTGAAGCGTGAAACCCTGACGCCGACTCTGCGGATTTCCAGCGTTGACTCAGCCAAGAATTTTTCAAACAGATTTCTAACGTTGCGTTTGATGGTGTCTATGTCTTTGGCTGGCTGCTCAAGCGTCATCATGCGGCTTTTACCGGTTAAATCCGTCAAAACCACGTAAATCCCCACCTGCCGAAAACTCAACCCCTTCTCACTAACTTCGCGATAAACATCGGCTAACAACTCGTCAGTTTTCTGTAAAATAAACTCTAAATCGCGTGTGTCCTTCTTTAGAGTGCCGACTCTGCCGATGGATTCCGCTTCGCCCTGCTCCATGACAGGATCGTTGTCGACTGCGTTAGCAGCATTGTGAAAGTAAATGCCCACGGTTTTGCCAAATACTTCGATGAGTCGTTGGCAATCGTATTTTGCGAGGTCTCCGATGGTTTTGATGCCCATCTGCTCCATGCGCGTCTTGGTTTTTTTGCCCACGCCCAGTAAACTGTTAACTGGCAGGGGCACAAGAAAAGCCGCTGCCTCTTGGGGTTTGACGATGGTTAAGCCGTCGGGTTTTTGGATGTCACTTGCGATTTTAGCGACTATCTTGTTTGGTCCAACCCCGATTGAAAGCGATATGCCTACTTGCGCTTTCACGTCCTGCTTGATTTTTTCTGCGTAGTTCTTGGCTTTTTCAAAGCTGCCTTCCACCTGCTCGGTTACGTCAAGGTATGCCTCGTCCACGCTGACCTGCTCAAGGCTTGAGGCGTATGTGCGGAATATCTGCATGATTTTGCTGCTGATTTGGTCGTAGTACTCGTGGTCTACTGGGAAGAAGACGGCGTCTGTACCTTCCAGTTTGCGTTTAGCCAAGAACAGGGGCATGCCTGATTTGACGCCGAATTTGCGTGCGACATAGTTGCTGGTGCTGACTGCGCCGCTTTCTTCAGTGCGCCCCGAGTAAACGCCGACCACAACGGGTTTGTCCTTGATGTCGGGGTGGCGGAGTTCTTCGCATTGCGCAAAGAAGTAGTCAAAGTCAGCCAGCATAACCACGCGGTTCTGCGCCATATCTTCACTTCAGGCTCCTTTGGTTTTAGGCAGCAGCCATGAACCGTCACATGAGGCAGTGTTAAGCCGCTGTAGTCCTTCGCGGCAAACTCCAAACTTCATGCCGTTTGCATCCGCCAAATCGCGAACCGCCTTCATAAGCTTAAAGCGCATGTCGAGGGGTAAAAGCGTGTTGCCTCCAACGCGTTCGCCCTGCTGGAAATAGAGGGGTTTGAGTTTTTCCGCGGTTTGCGGCATCGCAGCAGTGAGCCTCCGCCAATTGTCAGGTTTAACCTTGTAGGTGGAGCTTGTTATGTGCCGAACGCCGATGCTTGCCAATGTGGCGATTAGCGTTTGGGGTTGGTCGTTTACGTAGGGGATGATTGGGTCTATGCGGGCGGAGACGCTTATGCCTTGGCGGATTAAGTCTTGGGCTGCATTGAGGCGTTGGCTGGGCGGTGGCGCGTTTGGTTCAAGCACCCGTGCAAGAGCGTCGTCGTCGGTTGTTATTGTTAAGGCGACGGTTGAGGGAATCCTGCTTAGCAAATCGTCGTCTCGAACAACAAGGTTGCTTTTAGTGATAATTTGCAATCTACAGTTGCTTTCGGCGAGGATTTCGAGGCACCGCCGAGTCAAGCCCGTTGAGGCTTCGGTTTTCGGGTAAGGGTCGGAGCTGTTTGATAAAGAGATGATTTCGCCCTTCAGTTTAGCCGCTTCACGCCGCAGATGCTCAAGCAACTCCTTTTTTGGTTTGCACTCGCTAAAGCCCGCGATGTAGCTGGAAGCGTAGCAGTAGATGCATTTGTGGTCGCATCCCGTGTAAGGGTTAAACGTGAGCTT
>CAYMLF010000222.1:0-3584 GCA_964391275.1 uncultured Candidatus Bathyarchaeia archaeon | reverse complement strand
GACCCCCCTCCCTTATATAAAGCAATGTTGAAGCGTGCGCTGTTGCTCTCGCGATAAACCCTGTCCCCCTATAAAAAAGGGGCGGTTGCTTATGGTTTTAGGAAACAATGATTTCTTTGATGAACTTGACCCAAAACTGCCCCCACTTGTACTTATCCGTTGGAGCAAACAACCTGTAAGGACCCCCATCGTCAAGCGGAAGCGGGTTCCCATTCTCTTGAAAACCAATCATCATCTCGCCCTCTTCAACCTCATACAGCCAATAATCCTTCTCGTAACCGTCAATGGCAACAATTGTTATTTGCTCAGCTCGTTCAGGCGCGTTCGCGGCTTCAAGCACATCAAGAATTGGCAAGCCAGTCCAGTCAGAAGTCCGATTTGATGAACCTCCCGGCCTAAATTCGGCGTTCACAGTTTTTGACTGTATAGTGGATAGGTTTTTGCCAGTTAGCACTAGTGGGTTTGCAACTTGACCGCTGATTCTGATAGTCCATGGTTCGCTTTGAACTTGGGCGACTTTCTTTACTTGGTGGTCTGCTGAAAAGTAGGGGGCAATTAGCCTTACTGGTCCGCCTGTTTCGCTGGTTAACCATTCTCCGTCTTTAGCAAAAGCTAGTATTATCACGTTGTTATTGTAGTAGTAAGGGTAAAAGGTGCTATTCCATGCTTGAAAAACATTCAAAGAAGCAGCTTGTCCATCCGCTCCAATGAAGTTTAAGGTGCCCGCATCCCAACTGATTCCTGTTTGAGTGCAAAACTCGTTGACTTCAACACCGATAAAAGTAACGTTTTCGCCCTCCAGCATGACATTGACGCTTGTTAGCTGCATCTGTGTTAGTTCTTTTAATGAAACGGTTTTTTCCTGTTCAAAGTCGCCTGATACCATAATCTGCCACGATTCAGGCTCACCATCAGGCAGTTGATAGGTAACTTGGCCTCCGCCTATTAATCCAGAGTAATACAATGAAGCAAACAGTGCCACTACCACAATTGCAATTGAGATTAAGGCTAGTGTGATTGTTTTTTTACGCATTTTTTGTTTCCCTTTCTTTTAAGCGATTATTTTGCGATTGGTTTCGGTTAGCTTTGCTGCAACTACTGATGCAGTAACCGATATATTTTAATACACACAACGTTAAAACCGTTTAAATAAGTTTTTCGCAGATGCCCCGGAAAAGCTACCGCTTACGAGAGGAAAATGTATGACAAAAAAACGAGCAAAACTCAACTTGTTTCTAGTTGCCACTGTAGCTCTATTAATCACTCAAGGCGTTTTCACCTTGCCTGTTGTTGCAGCGTCTGACTCAACCTTCTCAGTAATCTGGATAACCGACACACAGTATCTTTCGGAAAGCTACCCCTCATATTTTAACAGTCTATGCCAATGGATTGTAGACAACAAAAACACGTACAACATAAAGTTGGTAATACACACTGGAGACCTCGTTGAGGACGAGTTTAACCAAACCCACTGGACGCACGCTAATCAAGCGATGAGCATACTGTTAAACAATGATGTCCCATACTGTTGGAACGCTGGAAACCACGATTTTAACGCGACATACTGGATTGGAGACGAATATTCAGCTTTTAATCCGCAAAAATTAAACACAAAATCGTATTGGGTAAGCGATTGTTTTGATGGTCAAAACACTGCGGTGCAATTAAGCGTTTCAGGTTGGGACTTGTTAGTGGTTAATCTTGCGTACCGCGCAAATGATTCAGCGATAGCTTGGGCTAACAATGTTTTGAATACACACAACGACTCTCACGCTATAGTAACAACACATGCTTACCTTAACTCGCGTGGAACATACACGGGCAAAGGCACAGATGCAGTGCATGAAGAGTGGGCGTTAAATTTCAAAGAAAACTTGCTGGATAAACACGCTAACGTGTTTATGGTGTTGGGCGGGCATTTCTATCCTGCTTCAGGTAGTCGAGTAAAAGTGGGCGACCGAGACGAATTAATGTTTAACCTGCAAGATGGTTACGGACAAATAGGCGGTGCAAGTTTAAGGATACTAACTTTTGACACCGCAAACGAAAAAATTGATGTTCAAACGTATATTCGTTATGCCAATCAATTTTTGGAGGACGAAAATAACAAATTTACTTTAGAAACTAAATTTTACAATGAGAGTGTTCCAGAGTTTCCAGAAGTTGCGGTTATCGTGTTAGTTTTAGCCTTTTCAGGATTGGCGCTTGTTTACGTCAATAGGCGAATGAGGATTCAGAAGGGCGTATCTTCTCAAACCATGTCAGAAAGGCAGGGTTAGTGGCAAGCAAGCTATTTTTTGTTCTTTGAAGGACTAAATCATTTCTATTTCAAGCGAAATATTTTTATATGCACATCGATGAATTGCGAACAGAAATAGAAGGAATCAGGCAAAATGAATTCTCAAATTGGAAAATCTAACAAAAAATTGCTAATAGGAATCGTTGCTATAATCATTATCGTCGTAGCATCAGTTGGCGGTTATGTTGTATTATCCATGCCAAAAACAAACCTTCCAGCGATGACATTGACGGTTGTAGGCGCTGATGGTCAACAAAAAGTCCTTAACCAAAACGACATTGCAGCGCTCGAAGCGTACACGCAAAACGGCGGATTCAAAAGCAGCGGCGGAGTAATCGCAGCTGTAGGCGAATACAAAGGAGTACCAATTTTAACGCTATGTGACTTAGTCGGCGGAATAACAAATGAGCATACCTTAACTGTGACAGCTTCAGATGGGTACTCAATGGTTTATACATACAACCAAGTTAATGGTGAAGGATACATCACTTACGACCCAACAACAGGAAGTGAGAGGGCACCTACACAACCAATGAAGATGGTGGCTACTTACTTCAAGGACGGCGAAGCGCTTCCATCAGAACAGGGACCACTTAGAATCGGCATTTTAGGTCCTGAGGGATTATTAACTGAAGGACATTTCTGGACAAAAATGATTTCCAAACTAGAAATCACCTCAGGCATCAGAGACTGGACTGTAACCGTTAAAGCAACAACAAACCTGAACATGGACCGTCAATCATACACTGCAGACTACAACCACTTCGGCATCAACTACACGGATTCCAGTGATAACGTTTGGACTGGTACAGCGCTTTGGCGTTGGGTATCATGGAGCAACTACAATGGCGGCGTCAGCAACGCATCACTTGACAAAGGCTACTCAGTCAAATTAGTCTCTGGAGACGGCAGCTCAGCAACTTTTGATGACAGCCAAGTCAAACTGAACGATAAAATAATTCTTGCCTCACACTTAAACGGCGAAATTCTCTCAGCCCCATACTGGCCATTAACTGCTGTTGGCGCAGATGTTCCATCAGCAAAGAGCGTTAAGAACATAGTTGAGATACAAATCATTCTTGACTCTCAACCTTCAGCTACACCTTCACCCTCGGCTTCACCTTCCCCAACGGCTAGTGCTCAACCGACTCCAACTCCGACTGCCACACCAACACCGCTTCCTGACATGGAATTAACATTAGTTGCAGCAAACGGCACTCAAATAGTTCTAGACGAAGAGGATATGGCGGAACTGACGGCGATCACATACAACGGCGGAACAAGA
>CAYMLF010000221.1:0-3588 GCA_964391275.1 uncultured Candidatus Bathyarchaeia archaeon | reverse complement strand
CAATAGCAACCTACCCTCTTAGGTTTCTGCAATTGAGTTTCTAACATGCCCCAAATATGAGGAGCCGAAAACAAAAATAACCGCCGCTACACTTCCACTTTGAGAAACAATGCTAAAAGAATTCAACCTATTAGCCTCAACAGCACGTGGAAACGAGCGCATGATGATTCACGAACTGCTGTTTCTGCTTAAAGACGCTCTTGGCGACGCTGACGCGGTGGCAGGAAAAACAGGCGTCCGAGGCTTGATAGCTGCAAAAACCAGCCTTGACCCCTACGTTGCCGTTGAGAAACTGCGTGAGTTGCTAGCTGAGCGTCCCTACGAGTTCAGGTTTGCACTGCGCATTATTCCAATAGAGCGGGTTGTGCCATCTGAGCTTGAAGAGATTAAGCAGGTAGCTCTTGAGCTTGCCAAGCGGATAGGCGAAAGTGAGACTTTCCGTGTTACAGTGGAAAAACGCTTTACAACCCTGCACACAAACGACATAATCAACGCCGTCGCCACTGACATCGAACGGAAAGCCAGCATGACCAATCCTGACAAGATATTGCTGATAGAAATCATTGGTGCCTATGCAGGCGTGTCGCTGGTCAAGCCCAACGAGGTCATATCGGTTATGAAGGAAAAAATGGTTTCACCCGATTAAATCTGAGTTGCCAGCAACGCCATCTTCTCAATAACCAACTCTACAACCGCCAAATCGGTGCTTTGCTGTTTTGCGGTTGCCTCAAGCATTGGATTGCTAATTTCGAAGGCTTGGCGTATTTTCCCAAGTTTTTTGGGGGATATTTCCAGCACAGAATCGTCTAATTTAGCGTGTAGGCAAGTTGTGGTTTCTTTTAGCATGGCTTGGATGGCTTCAGCTTTTTCTCCGATAATAACTACTGCTAAATTTTGGGTTTGAGGGGTGATGCCTAAAAGTTCAAGAGCCCTCTGAATCTGCCGTTTAGCTGAAGCGTAAAGCATGGTTTCCATAGCTAAGCTTTTGGAAAGGTTTGTGTGGTTCTGGAAAGCCATCAGAGCGTTTAAGACGGCAAAGTAGAGGTGTTGGCTTGTGGCAATGAGGTCAGCGTCAAAAAATTGAATCCAAACCCCGTTTTGAATGGTTTTGCGGTTGCTTTTAAGGTACGCTTCTGCCTGCTCAAACTTTATGCCTCGCAACCCAGCTATGTCGGCGTAAGTATTGAAGTCTTTAAAGTGGTGTAGCAAGGGTTTTGCGCTTCCTATTTTAGGGTTTTAAGTATTCTTTCAGCAAGGCGCTTAGGCAAGCCAGCTTTGATTAACTTAGCAATTTCCTGATTGGCTGCTCGTTTGCCTCTGTTTTTTTGAAGGATTTTTCTCAGTGTTTCTCTGGTTTCCCATGGAAAAACGATCCAGTTTTCGGTTTGTTTCTCTAAGTAGTCTGGCGTTGTTATGGTTGAGGTTTTAGCGTATAGGGTGGCTATTTTTGCTTCTTTTGCGCCCTGCTCAAGCAAGTATCTTTTTGCGAGTTTGAGGCTTTGACCTGTATCGGATATATCGTCCACTAACAGCGCTTTTTTGGCTACGACTGATTTTGTTAAGCCCTGTTTTAATGTTGGCTGGGGGCTTGTGTGTGCAATGTCAACGTAAAACTCGATCTGGATGGTGGCAACTTCTGGAACCCCCAGCAGGTCGGTTAGGATTCGCGCGGGGACTAATCCGCCTCTTGCAACGCCGACGATGATGTCTGGTTGGTAGCTGCTTTTGCGGATTTTTTCTGCTTGGTCAACTAGCATTTCGTATATTTGGTTCCATGTTGGGGCTTCGTAATTTATTGTGGTTGCCACTATTTCGCCTCTATATTGAATGTTTGGATAATTGTAAAATATCTTTAGGTTATTAATCTGAGCCTGTTGCAAGGGCTTGCTTGCTAATTTTTACCCTTCTCAAGTTTTGCTGTTGATACTTTAATGGTTGATATTTTTTGATTGTTCATGCGTGAATGCGAAAAATAGTGGAAAAAATTGTGTTTTTGGCGGGAATTGTTTGTAGATTTATAAAGGGGTTCCGTTATATTTCATTGTCGGGATGAAGGCGTCTCCAGATATGTGTCGTAAATCGTAATATAGGCTTAAATTCATCAAGGGAGATAGCATATAGTAAGATGAAAAAACAGGTAGTGATTAAAAGAATGAAGAAGAATGGAGAAGAGGAGAAGGTAAAACGCGTGTTAACAGAGCCCAGGCTGTCTGCTATTAAAGCGATGCTTGAGAAAGATCACGCCATCGATTGCTTGCTGCTGCTCTACGTTGACCGGGGAAAATGGAAAGATGCTAAAGATTTCATGAAGGCAAACAAGCTTACACTTAGTGACGGCACTTTTAGGGCCAGGATGATTGAGATTGAAGAGTTGGGCTTGGCTAAAAGTGAACGCATTGATCCGCTGAAGAAGTACTACATGAAGACGGAGCTTGGCGAGAAAGTAGCGAAACTTCTGCTTGGCTTTTTTGACGAGTTTGAAGCTTAAAAGGGCAGTTTTGGTGTAGGCTCGCTCAACTGTTCAACATTTTCTTTTTTAATGTTTGTTTTTGTTTTGTTTTGTGTTTTTTGATGGGTTTTGTGTATAGGTGTAATACACATATGAAGTATGATGTATTAAGTCATAATATTTAAAAGTGAGAGCCAGACTCACTAGCTTCAAACATCCCATAAGGAGGATAAAAACAAAAATGAACTTTCAACGTATGATAAGAAAAAACAAGAAAGCCCTAAGCCCAGTCGTCGCATCAATCATCCTCATCGCCGTCACAGTAGCAGTCAGCATCGCAGTAGCCGCATGGATGGGTCAAATGACCACAGGATTCATGGACACAGAACAACTATCAGTAAGGACACCTGAATTTAGTGATACAACCCCATTTTATACCATAACAGCAGTTAATACTGGAACATCAGCTGTAGTAGTTAGTAGCGTTACCATAAACGGTGTTGCAATTGCACCCGCAAGTGTTGCCTTTAATACTACAAGCACCGCACCATATACAATTAAACCAAACGATTCTGCAGAAATAGAGGTTTCAGTAAACGACCCAGCTGTGGTTGCAGGTAATAACTACCAAGTAGTGCTGACCACTTCAAAAAACAACCAGTTTAGTGTCACTGCAATCGCTCCAACACAATAAATTCCCCATATATTTAGACAATTGAAATCTTAGGGTTAGGGTGCAAATAAGCACTCTTCACTTTCCCTTTCTCTGTCCCCAATTAAAGGAGCAAAAAAAGCATGGTAGTAGAAATAAAAGAATACAATTCAGCCCAAGAAATAGCCGACACCTTAGACACAGAAATCGCCGAAACCAAAAGCACACTTGGCGAATACCTGCGCAGACTAGACGAAATCCGCTCATTAGCAGAAAAATCCAAAAAAATCCACGAAGTCGTCTTGAAGATGGCAGGCAAAAAAATGGCAAACGAAAACCAAGGTGAAATCGCACTGGGCACGATAAACGTTATTTTAGACGCTAACCCGTTTCACGAATTAACAGCCATCGAATCCGTCGTTAGAAGCCACCAAGAACGCCTTTTAGTATTGCAGAAAGCTCGCGAAGCACTAAAATGGCTTGACCA
>CAYMLF010000220.1:0-3589 GCA_964391275.1 uncultured Candidatus Bathyarchaeia archaeon | reverse complement strand
CTGTTATTTCGTTGTGGAGTTTTCTAACTCTTTCGGCTGCCTCTGGCATGTTTTCAGCTTGTAGCTGATTAATTGTAACGTCTATGGGGATTATTTTGTTGTTGTCGATGCGTTTGTCTGCGTAGCAGATGACTTTTTCTTCCAGCGACTGCGGAATATAATTGTCCTCTGGCCAGCCCAGCCACTGCGCCTCTTCGTTGGTGATTCCTGCGCCTACATGCCGCTTGATAATTGAGGCTATTTCTTTGGGTAAGCCTTCTTGCTGGGCAAGTTTTGCGCCCACAATTGCATGGTCAACGCTGTGGGTTTGTGAGCGTCCAAGGTCATGCAGTAAGGCGCCGACTTCGACAAGTTGAACGTTTATTTGGTGTCCTTTTTCTTGTAGTTGTTTGGCGATTTCCACTGCCAACGCGGAGACGGCTTGGGTGTGCTGCATAACTTTTGGTGAGCAGTGGTTTCGCTTGAGAATTTCGATAGCTTGCTCCCTGTCTGGAAGCTGCTTATTCACCGAGTTCCTTCCTTAACTTTTCCACTTTCTCAGAGAGTTTGATTATCATGGTTTCGTTTCCAAAATGCACTAAGGGTTGCCCGCATGTGCTGCAGTGGAAAACAACTTCTACTGCTTCTTCAAAAGGCACTCGTTTGCATTCTGGAGTGTTGCAGTAGTAGAAGTCGTGGTTTTTCTCGTATTCAAGCCTGACATTTAGTTTTTCGAGGACTCGGCGTTTTTGGCTAAGTATGAAGCCTTCAAGCTGGTCGGGCTGTAGTTTCCAGTGGAAAATGAACCAGCCTGTTTTTGGGTCTCGTGTTCTACGTAGGCTTACAAGTGAGTGATCGTATAGTTTGTAGAGGATTTTGCGTACGGAGTTTAGCCGGATGCCGGTTTTGTTGGCGATTTCATCGTCGGTGATTTCTTCTACGCATTTTAAGTGCTCAATTAGTTTGATTGCGTCTTCTTCACCAAGTGCAGAAGCCACTTTCATTAAGGTTGCATCATCAATGGTTGATAACATACTCTAAATTCCCTATGACACCTATATTATTGGCATATGCTGAAATAAAACTCTTCTCACCATAGATTATGGTTTTTCATGTGTCTTGACGTTTTTGCCTCTTTTCTGCGGAATAATTTCTACTTCAGCTTGTTTGAAGCTTTGCGCCAGCTCTTTGCCTTCGAAAAAGCGGTCTAGAAAAATGGCTAAAGCGGAACATTCTGAATGCGGTTGGTTGCCTACTGCCACGTTAAAGTCTGAGACCTCTGGCGTGTAGAATTCGCCGGGAACTTTTTGGCTGCCGACTAGCAGGAGCACGTTTTTTTCTGTAGCTTTGATGCGGTTTATGGCATCGCTGGTTTGGACGTTTTCCCCGTACGCGGTTAGATGCACGACTATGCCGCCTTGTGCTTTCCAATCGCGGACGACACTGCGCCATGGAGTTCCCATTGTGAAAGTGAAGTCTCCGCCCCAATGCTTAGTGACGCCTTGGACGGTTTTATGGATTGACTTGTCCTCGATGTCGGAGAGGATGAAGCCTGAAGCGCATAGGGCGCGTGCTGTAAGTGCAACGTGCGTGGTTAATCTGGAGTCTCTGTGGATTCGGTGCCCCCAGCGGAGAACAACAAGTTTCTGTTTAGGCTGGCTTGGCGGCTTGCTGGAAGGTTCCATTTAGTTTCTCCACTTTTCTTCTTATCTGCTCAGTGAATGAGGGGTTAGCTTCAAACTCGACTTGTACTTTGTCGCCTTGAAAGTCTTCTTTTTTGACTTCGGCTTTCTGGTGAACCCAGTTGATGAAGGGCATTACGTCTTTGGTGTAGGGAACGCTGAAGCTGGCTTGCACATAGTTTTCCAGCATCTTGACGATTTGACGTTTTAGGTCTTCAAGGTTTGTGCGGCGTTTAGCTGAGATTAGGATTGGGTTTTTGACTTTGGGTTTTAGGGTTTCAAGTTTCTGGTCTGCGTCCGCACTGCTGATTTTGTCGATTTTGTTTAAGGCAGTGATTACTGGGATGCCTCCTGCGCCCAAGCGGCTGATGGTGTCTTGGCATACGCCCAGCTTCTTTTCGATAACTTCCATGGGTTCATTGAGGTCCACTAATAGAACGATGAGGTCTGAGTAGATGGTTTCCTCCAGCGTTGAGTGGAACGCTTCAATGAGCGAAATGGGGAGGCGGTCGATGAAGCCGACGGTATCGGTTAGGAGGAATTTGCGGTTGAAAAACTCGACCATCCGCGTCTGGGTTGACAGCGTGGTGAATAGGGTTTTGTCAACTCTGGCTTCCTCTTCTGTTAAAGCGTTAAACAGGGTGCTTTTTCCCGCGCTCGTGTAACCAGCTAACGAGATTGAGATGAAGCCAAGCTCAACACGCCTTTCACGTTGCAAGACACGTTTTGTTCGGATAGCCGCGAGTTTTTTCAGTATAGTTTGGACTTGCAGTTTGATGGCGTCGCGGTAAACGTCTGCCTCGTAAGCGCCCAAACCCATGAAGCCCGGTTGCTCGCCGCTTTTAGTTAAGCGGACTTTTTCTCTGGCGTGCTTGAGTTCGTTTTGTAGGGTGGCAAGTTGGATTTGCAGTTGGGCTTCAGTTGTGGTTGCGCGTCTGGTAAAGATTTCTAAGATAAGTTGGAACCGGTCAATAACTTCAACGCGTGTAGCTTTTGCCAAATTGTAATTTTGCAATGTACGCAGGGGGTTGTCAAAAATTACTTTCTCAGCGCCTAGTTCTTTAGCCATGTTGGCGAGTTCTTCAACTTTTCCTTTTCCAATCTGATAACGGGAGTCGGGGCGCCGGGTCTGCTCCATTGTGCCGACGACGTTGTAGCCTGCTGACTGCGCGAGGCTTTTTAGTTCCTCAAGACTTGAAGTTTCACGGTTTAGGCGGCGTTGAACTATGATTGCTTTCGTGCTTTGGGCTCCTCCGAGTCTTTGAATTCTATAAGGTCTCCCAAAGTCATCTCTTGGTCTTTTGCTACTGCCTTTGGTAAATCTCCTGGTTTTTCTTCCTCTATGGGTACGAGAAGCTTGATTTTTAGGATGCGTTCAAGCTTGTTGGCGAGCAGGTTGTTTGGCTCCATTTTGCCTAGTTCAATGTGTTTTAGAACTGAGGCGCGTTCACTGATTTTTAAGCCTAAATCCTCGTGGGATAAGCCAAGTTTTTCTCGTGCAACCCTGATTTTTGCGGGGTAACCTTCGACTAGTTCTTGGGTGATTTCCACTTTGGCTGTTGGCGGGCGTTTTTTCTGCATCATGGAAACTGGCGCTTTAGGCTTGCCCCCTGCCACAGTTATCAAGGGTGACTTGGGCGCGGCTGGCTCGTCATACACGATTTTTCCATGTTTAGAACATTCCACGCAAACTGTTAGTTTTGCGCCTTCAATAATTGCCTTGATTGGTGCGCTGTGAATTTTTCGTCCGCAGACCTCACATCTCACGGTAAACTTTCACCTTTTTAAAGTCAATATCTAGAATGATAAGTTTATACTTATCGAAACAAAAAGGGGTTTGTGACGGAGAGTTTGGCTTGGAGAACCCGCTTGGTAAAGTTAGAAGTGTAGCTGATTTCCAGTTTGGCAAAGGCGTAGGCACCGCTCTG
>CAYMLF010000219.1:0-3601 GCA_964391275.1 uncultured Candidatus Bathyarchaeia archaeon | reverse complement strand
ATGCTTTATCGGAAGCGGGCGATGGTGCGAGCGACGTTTTCTGAGCCCATCAGGCAGGGTTCATTTGTGCAGCAGAATTTTTCGTTGCTGTGCGGTGTGCTTTTGTGTGCTGCAACGATTTTCGTGTATTGGTTTGGGTCTAACACTTTTACGCCGATTGAATATCACATGTTGACTTTGCCGTTATTTACGGCTGGTTTAATATTGGTATTCTTTAGTGCGCAGACGCTTCGGCAAGTTTGGTTTCCGGTTGCTTTTTTGGCTTTCTTGACTCCGCCGCCAATTGAGACGCTATATAGTGTTGGTTCGTGGCTTTCTGATTTAAGTGCACATGCAGCCAATGCGTTAGCAAACTTGTTAGGCATAGACTCGACGATTCTGGTGCAGTTTGGCAACCCCCTGATCGTGTTGACTAGACCAGATCTGTCTGTGATGAACCTTAGTGTTGATGTTGCCTGCTCAGGGGTTTACAGTTTAATCGGGTTTGCTTTATTTGCCGTTTTTATGGCATACATTACGCGAGGGAAGCTTTGGAAGAAGGTTGCGTTGCTTGGGTTGGGGGTGCCTCTTTTGATTTGCCTCAACATTATCCGTTTGACGATCATCGTTGCCATGGGTTACTATCAGGGCGCTGGGCCTGCGCTTGAGATGTTTCATACTGCTGGGGCATCATTGTTAACGTTTATTGGATCACTTATTCTCTTTGGGGTGACAGAGAAAGTAAACAAAAAAACGTCAACCGAGCCATGCCCTGTGTGTAGCTCAGGATCTCGATTTGGCACTGAAGAGTTTTGTTCTGCATGCGGGAGACTGCTCAAGTTCCCTAAAAGACGGCTTGGTAGCCCAGATTTAGTGAAGATACTTGGGGTCATATTAGTTGTCGGGACGCTGTTGACGATTCAGGTGCCCGTGTTTGCGTTAACTGAGGGCCCAGCTGAAGTGCTAAATTACACACCTTTGGGATCTCAACCTAGTGCTAACGCCCTTCCGTTGCCTCAGATAGAGGGCTACAATTTGACGTATGTTTTCCGAGATACTGCCTTTGAAAAGATGTCGGGACAGGAGGTTTCGTCTGCTTACGCATATGGATCAGCAGATAGGTCGAAGCCTACTGTTTGGGTATCGGTGGAGATCGCTGCAACTAAGGGGCCGCTGCACCGTTGGGAAACCTGCTTAGTTAATTGGCCTCTGAGCCATGGGAATGAGCCGACGGTAACTCAGTTGGATTCGAAGGATGTGGAGACGCAGACAAACCCCCCAAAGGTTGCGCGGTATTTTGCTTTCCAGCGACATAGTAACAATCAAACGCAGGCTGTTCTCTACTGGTATGAAACGGCTTCTTTCCATGTAAATGGGAGCGTGCAGCAAAAGAATGTGAAAATTAGCTTGAGCATGTATCCCAAGACAAGCTCTGAGCTTTCCGAAACTGAAGATTTGCTTATGCCATTTGCGGCAGCAATTAATAATCACTGGCAGTCCATCAAAACTTGGACACCTGTTGCTTTAGCTCTTAGTGAAAACGGGTTAGCTTTATCGGGGGTAGCTTTGGGGGTTTTGGTTGTGCTTTTGGTTTACAAGGGTTTGCTAGATTATCAGGAGAAAAAAGCCTCTCTGATAGTTTACAATAAAGTCTCCTCTGACATCCAATGTTTGACTCAGGCAACGCTAAAGGCTCAGGCGCAAAAGAAGTCGACAGTTCAAAAGATAGCTGAAGAGCTGCGAAGCTTCACTAGAGCGTCCGTGAGTCTGACTGGACTGCGGCGGGAGCTTGAGGGTATCGAGAATGTGGGTTTAGTTAAGAGAAAAATTGTTAACTATGACGATGAGCCAGCAGTCCAGTGGAAAAATCAACTCCCACGCAGACACCGTTGGCTAGGTTCTGTTAGGTCGCTCTTCTTCAGTTCATCCAGCGGTTGAGGCTTCTGGTCGATAGGTCTTGGGTTATGCGAGTACCTGGATTATTTTAATGGGTAACGTAACAATAAACAGCAGAATTAGCACGTAAGATACCTTCTTTAGCCTTTGTCTTCTCAGAGTCAGGTTCGTGTGCCCATTAGTAGGCGAAGATAACTCGAGCGTTATCAAAGTAATAATCGCGCCAATGGCGATCAGCAAAAGAATATCGTCAAAAGCTAACGGTGGTAACTGCATACTTACGCCTCCTCCATGACGTGGTACTCAATTTTTGTCTGTTTCTTGTCTTCTTGGTGCTCCTCGCGTTCTATAGTCACAGGTTTCCCAATTGCCTTTGCCAGCACGCATGCCAAAGAACTGCTAAGCAGACAGCCGACAGCATAATGCGCTTGTGGACATTTTTGTGACTCGCGGCAGTCGTCTTGGAAAATGTTGCCAGTTATGTCAATGATTATTTTATTGTTTTCTTTTTCGATTTCCACGTTTTCAGCTATTTCTAGTTTTTCGGTGAGTAATTCGGGGATTTTTGTTTGGATATATGCGAAGTCTGTTTTTAGGAATGAAGTGCCGGCGGTTTGTTCGTAGAGTTTTGTTAACGCAGCGCCGGGTGGTGTGAGAAGTAAGCCCTTATCTTCCTCACAAAAGAGTATTGTTTGCGGTTCTCTATTTTGAGGCAGGCCTTGTTTGGGTGTTTTGGGTAGATACACTAATGAGGATTCTATGTCTTGGAGGTTTTTGGGGGGCAGATAAATCCCTTTTTTGGTTGTTTGTAGCTGAGTAAGTAATCGTTCGATGTTGCTCATGGCTGTAGCGGTTGAGGCTGTCAGGTACGTGATGGGGATTAGTCTTGATGGTCTTATGTAGAGCAAAAGACTACTCCAAAACAGCAGACTCGTACCGATAATCGCAAAACTGGAGAGACTGTTGTATATCGATAAAGCAATAAAGAACAAGCCCACAGCCAGCAAGGGAAACACAGACAAATGAATCAAAGAGGTCTGTCTCGTCAAGCGATTACTTCCTTCCTGACGATGTAATAAGGACGGCCAAGTATAATTCTTTTAGGGGCTGCGGCACTGTACTAAAAAATAAAAACAGAAGAAAAACAAGAGAAGACCCTTAAGAAGCACTTAACAATGTAATGCAACTAGAAAGGTGTATATGTTCTCTTGACCTCAGGTCAAGTTAACCCCTAATAATAGCGTATAATAACTGAGTTGGTGTCATAGCCTCAGAAAATCCATCAATCGCTCAACCAACCGCAAAAGTTTACCGATTACCCCACCAAGCCCACCTAAGCCACCAGCCATAAAACGCAAATTAGCAATGTCCCCACGAGTAACAGACCTCGATAGCAACAATAAAGGCACCAACACGACAAAGAAGATGCATACACCCACCAAAAGTTCAGCCCAACTAGCCAAAACCAGCTCAGAGACTACAAAATAGGTAACTGCCGCTGCCAAAAGCGAAGAGATCAGAAGTCTCAAAGAATACCCCCCATCCACAGTCAAACCATAAGTTCTTCTAATGAAAGCCAAAGCCATAATCAAACTAGGTATACTTGCAACTAGCGTAGTCGCAACTAGCCCTAAGACCCCAAAATTCAAGATCAAAATAGAACCCAAAATAAGACCAATAACGCCAGTTAAGAGACCCATTCTTAGAAACATCCCCGTATGGCCTT